>CAYXYM010000249.1:0-3490 GCA_964469285.1 uncultured Gammaproteobacteria bacterium
CCGCTATCTGGATCAGATGGACGCGGAGCAGGGCGAGGTGCTTGAGCGGTGCACCCGAACCATCGTGCAGCAGGTCGACGCGCTGAAAGAGATGGTCAACGCATTCTCCGACTACGCGCGCACGCCGGACCTGCAGCTCTCCGAGATGAACCTCAATACGCTCGTCAGCGAGGTCGCGGAGCTCTACCGCAGCCGCGATGGCATCGTCGTCCAGCTGAAACTCGACGACCAGCTCCCGTTCATCGACGCGGACTCCGTACGCCTGCGGCAACTGCTCCACAACCTGCTGAAGAACGCGGTCGAGGCCATCGCCGGTCGCGATTCGGCGACGGTGACGGTATGCACGCGCTACCTCGGCCACCGTGAGCCCGCGGTCGTCGAGCTCGAAGTCGCCGACAACGGGCCGGGCTTCAAGCAGGAGGTGCTCGAGCACGCGTTCGAGCCGTACGTGACGACCAAGACGAAGGGCACCGGCCTCGGGCTCGCGATCGTGCGCAAACTGGTCGAGGAACATGGTGGTACGCTCGAGGCCGTGAACCGCGCCGAGGGCGGCGCGGCGATTACCATTCGTCTGCCGGTATCCATGAGGCTGACGGTCCCTGAACGGAGACCTTCTGCATGAGCGCCGCGCGCGTCCTCGTCGTCGACGACGAAGCCGACATCCGCAATCTGGTCCAGGACATTCTGGCAGACGAGGGCTATGACGTCGCCGTTGCCGCGAACGCGGCGGAGGCGCGCCACGAGCGTGCGCAAAAAACACCGGACCTCATCTTGCTCGACATCTGGATGCCCGACACGGACGGCATTACGCTGCTGCAGGAATGGACGCGCGAGGGCCCGCTGGAGCACCCGGTCGTGATGATGTCGGGGCACGGCACCGTGGATACGGCAGTCGAGGCGACGCGCCTTGGTGCATCGGCGTTCGTCGAGAAGCCGCTGTCGCTCGCGAAGCTGCTGAAAACGGTCGAGCAGGCGCTCGAGAACGCGCGCCCGACCCGGGAACAGAAATATCGGCTGCCCACCATCGTGGAACCGGTCGGTCGCTCGAAGGCGATGCGCGAGCTGCGCGAACAGGTTCGCCGCGTCGCGCAGCACGAGGCGCCCGTATTAATCGTCGGCGAGCCTGGCACCGGCCGCGAGGCGTTTGCGCGCTATCTGCATTCGTTGTCCGCACGCGCAGACGGCCCGTTCGTCGAGTGTTCTGCAAGCGCGCTCACGACCAGCGACGCCGAGAAAGAGTTGTCACGGCTGCTGAAGGCCGCGAACAGGGGTGTGCTGTTCATCGACGAAATCGACGACATGAGCGCTGAGGTGCAACGCACCCTGCTCGGTGCGCTTGAGCGCGGGCACGACGCGCGCATGGTGTGTTCCGCGCGGCCTGCGATGCATAAACTGATCGAGGACGGCGGTTTTCGCCGCGACTTGTACGCGCAACTCACCATCGTCACGCTGCACGTGCCGTCGCTACGCGAGTACGCGGAGGACGTTCCTGAGCTGATCCGCCATTACACCGATGCACTCATTGACCGCGAGCGCCTGCCGTACCGCCGCTTCAGCATGGCTGCGCAAAATAGACTGCGTCATTACCCATGGCCGGGCAACGTGCGCGAACTCAAGAACCTGATCCATCGGTTCCTGATCATGGGCGGTGAGGACGAAGTGTCGCTGGACGAAGTGGAGCGCGCGATTGGCGCAGAACAGGCGCATGCGGGCGGCACATTCATCAAGCAGGATTTGCTCGCGCTGCCGCTGCGCGAAGCCCGTGAAGCGTTCGAGAAAGCCTATTTAGAGCAGCAGCTGGCGCTGTGCGAGGGCAAGGTCGGGAAGCTCGCGGGCCGCGTCGGCATGGAGCGCACGCATCTGTACCGCAAGCTGCGCTCGCTCGGGATCGACATTAAGTCTGATTAATCTCCGACGCGGATGACGAGCACTTCGATCGAGTTTCGCGCCAACTTCTGACGCATCGCTTGCAGGTCCGACAGGTCCGAGATCGGTCCGATGCGGACGCGATGCCAGGTATCCGCGTCATCAATCGTGACCATCTGTATGCGTGACTCGATGCCGAGCAACGCGAGCTGTGCGCGCAGTCGGTCGGCGTCGTCGGCTTTGCGGAATGAGCCCGCCTGCAGCACGTAGACACCCGCTGCCTCGACGGCCGTCGGCTCGTCCGGTGTGCTCGCGACGTCTTCCTGCTCGGGAATGACGACTTCGTAGTTCGGCAACATCCGGTAGAAATCGAAGCGTGGCCGCGGCCGATCGTCAGGTTTCGCCTCGGTGCCCGGCACAGCATTGGCCTCGTCCGTTTCCGCCGGACCCGAATCGCGCTCGGTCGTGTGGTACAGGTGCACGCCAGCTGCGAGCGCGACACCGAGCGTGAGCCCGATGACAAGCCCGGCGCCACCCGACAGACCCGCGCCGCTGCGTCCGCCGCGGCGGCGCGTCCCGGCATTCTTGTAGTCGCGTGCCACGCTACATCGCCTCCGGCGCGGATACGCCGACAAGCGCGAGCCCGTTACGCAGCACCTGACGCGTCGCGAGCATCAGGTTGAGGCGCGCATCGCGCAGGTCGGCGTCATCGATGAGGAACTGGTGCGCGTTGTACCAGCTGTGAAAATCGTTGGCGACGTCACGCAGGTAATGCGGAAGCTGGTGCGGCGCGCGCGCGGCCGACGCGGCCTCGACGACTTTCGGGAGGCGCGACAGCGTCACAAGCAAGGCCTGTTCCTGTGGCTCCACCAGCCGCGCGATGTGTGTGGCGCCGTTCGCGGTGTCGTGCGTGAGGCCTTTCTCCGCGAGCTGGCGCAGCACGCTCGCACAGCGCGCATGCGCATACTGGATGTAGAACACCGGATTCTCATTGCTCTTCGAACGCGCGAGCTCGATGTCGAACTCGAGGTGCTGTTCGTTCGAGCGGACCAGATAAAAGAACCGCGTCGCGTCGGCGCCGGCTTCGTCTACCAGTTCCTTCAAGGTTACGAAGTTGCCGCTCCGCTTGCCCATGCGGCCGGATGACAGCGTGACGAACTGGACCAGCGACACCTCGAACGCGTCGCCGCGGCCTGTGAGCGACTGGATGGCCGCGCGTACGCGCGCGATGTAACCATGATGGTCGGCGCCCCAGACGTCGATCAGCAGCTCGTGTCCGCGCTCGAGCTTGTCGAGGTGGTACGCGACGTCGGCGGCGAAGTAGGTGTGCTGACCGTTCTCCCGCACCAATACGCGGTCCTTCTCATCGCCGAGCGCTTCGGTCTTCAGCCAAAGCGCGCCGTCTTTTGTGTAGGTGTGGCCGCGATTGTCGAGTTCCTCGAGCGCGTGCGTGATCGCATTGCTCGTGACGAGCTCGCGTTCCGAATACCAGCGGTCGAACTGGACGCCAAACGTGTCGAGCGTCGTGCGGATTTCCTCGAGCTGGACCTGGAGCGCGAAATCCAGCAGGCGACGGTAGTCGTCGCCGAGCAGTTCTCGTGCGCGCGCGATGTAGGCGTCGAGC
>CAYXYM010000250.1:0-5329 GCA_964469285.1 uncultured Gammaproteobacteria bacterium
GCTCGACGGTCGCCGCGGGCGAACAGTCAGGTCGCCTCGACATCGTGCTCGAGCGCCTCGCCGACTGGACTGAAAGTCGTCAGCTGCTGCAACAGAAGCTGACGGCCGCAATGATTTATCCAATCATCCTCACGCTAATGACGCTTGCGATTACGGTATTCCTGCTGATGACGGTCGTGCCGCAGGTCGTTGGCGTATTCGAGAACCTCGAACGCGATTTGCCAGCGCTAACCACGGGACTCATCGCGGTGTCGGATTTCATGCGCGCGTGGTGGTGGGTGCTCCTCATCGCGGTCGTCGTCGCCGGAACCACCATTCGCACTGCGTTGAAGCGCAGGGAAGTGCGATACCGCGTTGACGTCGCACTGCTGAAACTGCCGCTTGCCGGCCGGCTCGTGCGCGGGCTCAACGCGGCACGATTCTCGCGCACGCTCTCCATCCTTGCGGGTGCCGGCGTGCCGGTGCTCGACGCACTGCGCATCAGCGCCGCGACGGTCACCAACCTACCGATGCGTGCGGCGGTCGAGACCGCGGCGGTGCGCGTACGCGAGGGCGCGCCGATTGCCAAGTCGCTTGCGGCCAGCGGCCTGTTTCCACCGTTGACCATCCACCTGATTGGCAGCGGCGAGTCCTCGGGCCGACTTGGCGAGATGCTCGAGCGCGCAGCGACCGCGCAGGAACGCGAGATGGAAAATACGATCGGCACGATGATGGCGATTGTCGGGCCGCTGATGATTCTTTTGATGGGCGGCATCGTGCTCATGATTGTGCTCGCGATTCTGCTACCGATTTTTGACTTCAATCAGATGGTGCGCTGATGCAAGCCCCGGTCGTGTGGATTACTGGCGCATCGGCAGGGATCGGCGCCGCAATCGCCCGCGCGTACGCGGCGGAAAGCGCTCGGCTCGTGCTGTCGGCGCGGCGCGAAGACGCGCTCAACGAGACACGCGCGCACTGCGACGCGCTCGGCGCCACCGCAGTGCTCGTGCTGCCGTTGGACCTTACGCAGCCGGAGACGCACGCCACCGCGGTGCAGGCGGTGCTCGCCGAGTTCAGCCGCATCGATTTGCTCGTGAACAACGCCGGCATCAGCCAGCGCTCGCTCGCTCGCGAGACCGTACTCGACGTCGACCGCACGCTGATGACCGTGAATTTCGTGGGCACCGTCTCGCTGACCAAGGCGGTACTGCCGGTGATGACGCGCCAGGGTGGTGGCCACATCGCGGCAGTCACGAGCCTCGTCGGCCACATTGGCACGCCGATGCGTTCGGCGTATGCAGCGTCCAAACACGCATTGCACGGCTTCTTCGACTCGCTGCGTGCAGAAGTATGGCGCGACGGCATCGCCATCACGCTCATCTGCCCTGGCTTCATCCGGACTGACGTGTCGGTCAACGCGCTTGCCGGCGATGGCAGCGCGCACGGCATCATGGACCGTGGCCAGAAGAACGGTCTGGATCCCGACCTCTGCGCGAAAAAAATCGTGCGCGGGCTGCGCAAGCGGAAGGCCGAGATTTGGGTGGGTGGTAAGGAAGTCTATGCGGCATGGATCGAGCGCTTCTGCCCGCCGCTGTACCGCTACATGGCGAAGCGCATCGACCCGACCTGACTGCGGCCTGTAGCCGGTGCCGCGGAGCGTCGCTCCCACCTGCCACAGCCAACCTCGGCAGCGAGACCTCGGCCGGCCAGCGGAGCGGACGGACAACGCGCCCGGAGCGACCGAGCCGGGAGTGGGTAAGCCGAGAAAACGAAGGCGCCAAACAGAGTAGGCGCGGCAAATCCAGTTATCCGTGGCGGCAGTCAATCAGCCGCGCAGTCGAGGGAAGCGGCAGCGGCGCGTTCGGTCCGGCCGTCGGAGCAGGCCGCCACGAAGTGCTCGCCAATCACAGATTGGCTCCCACAGGTGGGAGCTAGTATCGGACGAGTGCGGAGCCCCAGGTAAAGCCGCCACCAAACGCTTCGAGCAGCAACAAGTCGCCCCGCTTCACGCGCCCGTCGCGGACCGCGACGTCGAGCGCCATCGGCACCGACGCCGCCGAGGTGTTGCCGTGTTCTGCAACGGTCACGACCACCCGATCCATCGGCATGCCGAGTTTCTTCGCGGTCGCTTCGATGATGCGGATGTTCGCCTGGTGTGGAATCAACCAATCGATGTCTGACTTTTCAAGCTGGTTCGCGGCGAGCGTCTCGTCGACGATACTGCCAAGCGTCTTCACCGCGACCTTGAACACCTCGTTGCCCGTCATGCGCACGGCGTCATGGCCGGGAACCAGTTTATCGGCGCCTTGCGACACGCCCCACGGGTGGTACAGCAAATCCTTATATTGACCGTCCGCATGCAGATGCGTAGAGACGATGCCGGGTTCGTCTGCCGCCTCTAGCACCACCGCTCCAGCGCCATCACCAAACAACACGCAGGTCGTGCGGTCCGTCCAGTCGATCATGCGCGACAGCGTCTCGGCGCCGACGACCAGCGCGCGCTTCGCTTCGCCGAGCTTGATGAACTTGTCCGCGAGCGACAGTGCGTAGATGAAGCCCGTGCAGGCGGCCTCAAGGCCAAACGACGGGCATTGCGTGCGGATGCCGAGGCGCGCCTGCAGTAGCACGCCCATGTTCGGGAAAATCTGATCGGGCGTGGTCGTTCCGACCAGAATCAAATCGATGTCCTCAGGGCCGACGCCGGCCGCGTCCATCGCCTGGCGCGCGGCGCCCTCGCATAGTGTCAGGGTCGTCTCATCGTCACCGGCAACATAGCGCTGCGCGATGCCGGTGCGCTCGCGGATCCACTCGTCGCTGGTCTCCACCGTCTTCGCGAGTTCTGCGTTGGTGACAGCGCGCTTGGGCAGGCAGCGCCCGGTGCCCGCAATTCGCGAGTACTTCATCGCAGTTGCTCCTCTAACAGCGCCTCGATCCGCTTCGGCACCGCCTTCTCGACCTCCAGCACGGCGATGCGGATTGCGTGCGTGAATGCGACGACGTCGGCACCGCCATGGCTCTTAATCACGATACCACGCAGGCCGACGAGGCTCGCACCGTTGTGGTGCCGCGGGTCGACGCGGTCGCGGAATCGCTTCAGTGCCGGCATCGCGGCCGCCGCTGCAAATTTCGAGAAAAGATTGCGCGAAAATTCCTCACGCAGGAACTGGCTGATCATCTTGCCGAGGCCTTCGGCGGTTTTCAGCGCGACATTGCCGGAGAATCCATCGCTGACGATGACGTCGACGCGGTCGGAGAAAATGTCGTTACCCTCAACGAAGCCGATATAGTTGAGCCCGCTTTGCTGCAGGCGCTGCCCCGCCTCGCGGATGATCTCGTCGCCCTTCATCTCCTCGGCGCCGATGTTCAAAAGCCCGACGCGCGGGCGTAGTTGGCCGTGCACCGCGCTCGCGACGACCGAGCCCATCACGGCGAACTGGACCAGCTGATCGACGGTACAGTCTGCGTTCGCGCCAAGGTCAAGCATCAGCGTGGAACCCCCGATGGCGGGAAGGTCGGCGAGGATCGCGGGGCGATCGATTCCGGGCAGCGTCTTCAGCACAAACCTTGCCGTCGCCATTAGCGCACCCGTGTTGCCGGCGCTCACACACGCATCGACCGCCTCGGACTTCACGAGGTCAATGGAGACGCGCATGGACGAATCTTTCTTGCCGCGCAGTGCACTCGACGGTAACTCGTCCATTTCCACGACCTGCGTCGTGTGCCGGACCTGCAGCCGCTCGTGTGGCGCGGGCAATAGCCGTTCGATCGTCGGTTGGTCGCCGACAAGCGTCAGGCGCAACAAGGGATTGTCGGCGAGCGCCTGCAGCGCGGCGGGCACGGTCACTGACGGACCGTGGTCGCCGCTCATTGCGTCGAGCGCTATGTGGACCGACACTACGGGATTATTCTTCGACGACTTCCTTACGGGTTTCCACCACTTTCTTGCCCCGGTAATAACCATCCGAGGTGAGGTGATGGCGCACGTGCGTTTCGCCCGACGTCGGGTCGACGGACAAGGTCGGCCCTGTCAGCGCATCGTGCGAACGGCGCATGCCACGGGTTGAACGCGTGCGACGACTTTTTTGGACTGCCATGGTTCTGCTCCTGAAACTATTGTTGTCTGTTCTTCAACTGTTGCAATACCGCAAACGGGCTCTCACGCTCCGCCGGCGCCGGATTTTCTGCCAAACGCATGCTGCATTCGCCCTCGGCGTGCATCGGTACGATCGGCAAAGCCAATATCAATTCGTCTTCCACCAAAGCGAGCGGTGAAACACCACCGTTATCACTCATCACCGCCTCGCGCCCTTCAGGCAGCGATGCATCATCGGCATCCACCGCGAGCCGGATGCGTGCGTTCAGCGCGACCGACATCGGCTCAAGGCAGCGCTGGCAGGTAACGCGTACCGTTGCGCTTGCCTCGCCGTCAATCCATTGTCGTTCCGAGAAGCGCAAATCGGCGTCGACGTTCCCCTTCGCGTCGACGAGCAACTCCGCAAGGCGTGCCATCGCCGACACCGGTGTCACGCTGTGTATGCGTGCCGACCGGGCTGCGAGCCGCGCGACGTCCACATGCTCGGGCAGGCCTTCCGACATAAGCGCGCCATGATAAGTGTCGCGCGCATTGATGTCAAAGCAGTTCTGCGGCAAGCTGTTGTTTTTCCTCAAGGGTTACTGAATGCCGCCGCGCCTGATTCTCGCCTCGACCTCCCCGTACCGCCGCGCGCTGCTTGAACGGCTCGGCGTGCCGTTTGAGGTAACGCGTCCCGATGTCGACGAAACGCCGCGGCCGGACGAGACCCCGCGTGCATTGGTCGCCCGGCTCGCCGCTGCCAAAGCCACGGCGGCGGACGCCCGATTCGATGACGGCCTTTCCATTGGTTCGGATCAAGTCGCCGCATTCGATGGCGCGGTGCTCGGCAAGCCGGGCCATCACGCCGCCGCAGTCGCGCAATTACAGGCTGTTTCGGGCCGCATTGTCGAGTTCCTGACCGGCGTGTGCGTGTGTGACCTGGCGAGTGGCGAGGCGCGCCATGACCTTGCCGTCACGCGCGTACGCTTCCGTACGCTCGACGACGCCGAGATCGAACGCTATCTCACTCGCGAGCCCGCGTACGACTGCGCGGGGAGCTTCAAGTCGGAGGGGCTCGGCATCACACTCGTGGATGGCATCGAGGACGACGACCCGACCGCGCTGATCGGGCTGCCGCTGATCCGGCTTTGCCGGTTATTGCGCGACTTCGGGGTTGCCGTGTAGCAGGCGAGGCAAGTCCGCGACGGACGCGATGACAGCCAGCGGTGCGTGGCGCGCGAGCCGCTCGTGCGCGTGAGCGCCGCCGGCGACGCCGAC
>CAYXYM010000251.1:0-3708 GCA_964469285.1 uncultured Gammaproteobacteria bacterium
AGGAATTCGACGATTACGTCGACGGCGTCGACCACCTGATCGAATCGGGCCTGGTCGACGGTGAGCGGGTTGGCATCACCGGCGGTTCGTACGGCGGCTACGCGACGGCGTGGGGTGCGACTTATTATTCGGAACGCTTCGCCGCCGGCGTGATGTCCGTCGGCATTTCCGACGCGACGATGATGATGGCGCTCGGCGACATCCCGCACGAGATGTACCTCGTGCATCTGCGCGTCTGGCCGTGGGAGAACTGGGACCTCTATCGCGAACGCAGCCCGCTGTACCACACGGCCAAGTCGCGTACGCCGCTGCTGATTCTGCACGGCGAGGCGGATACGCGCGTGCACCCCGCGCACTCGCTTGCGCTGTACCGCATGCTCAAGGTGCAGGACAACGCGCCGGTCCGGCTCGTGCTGTACCCCGGCGAGGGCCACGGCAACCAGCGCGCTGCGTCGCGCTATGACTACAGCCTCCGGCAGTTGCGCTGGCTCGAGCATTATCTGCAGGGTGCCGGCGGTGAGCCGCCGCCGTACCCCATGGATTACAGCGCGATTCGCTGACCATGATCACGGTCCACTCCGACCGTCAGCGCTTGCACCACTCGGCCGGAGAATTGACGTCCGGGCGTTTCGTTCCCGCGTACGAGCAGCCCGGCCGCGTCGAAGCCGTGCTCGCTGCGCTGGACGCGGCGGCGCTCGGACCCATTGTCGCCGCACCGCCCGCCGATGAGCGCGCGTTGCGCAGCGTGCACGCTGACGACTACGTGGACTTCCTGCGTGATGCTTGGACCGCGTGGCGCGCGCAGCGCGGCGAGCACGACGCGCTGCCGTTGAACTGGCGCGCGCCCGGGATGCGCCGCGTCCGGCCGGACTCGATTGACGGCTTGCTCAGTTACTACTCTTTCGATGCGGGCACGCCGATTACGGCGGGCACATGGGAAGCTGTGCTCGGCGCGACCGGCGCGGTCCTCGAGGCCCAGCGGCGCGTCGCCGCGGGTGCGCGTGCCGCCTTCGCGCTTACGCGTCCGCCTGGCCACCACGCGGGCAGCAATTTCTACGGGGGTTACTGTTACGCGAACACGGCGGCGATCGCCGCGCAGGCGTTTTGCGACGGCGGTGCGTCGCGCGTCGCGGTGCTCGACGTGGATTACCACCACGGTAACGGCACGCAGGAAATATTCTACGAACGCGCCGACGTGCTGATGGTATCGATTCATGCCGATACGCGCGTGACCTTTCCGTATTTTCTCGGGCACGCCGACGAGTGCGGCGCCGGCGAGGGCGACGGCTATCACTTGAACCTACCGCTGCCGCACGGCACTGCGTGGGACACGTACGAGCCGGTGCTGGACGCGGCCTTGCTGCGCGTGGCTGATCATGCGCCCGACGCCGTCGTGGTCTCACTCGGGCTCGACACGTTCGACGGCGACCCGATTTCCCATTTCCGCCTGCGCGAGCGCGATTTCACGGCGCTCGGCGGCATGATTGCGACGCTCGACGCCCCGACCCTGTTCGTATTCGAGGGCGGCTACGCGCTCGAGGCCCTCGGTGCCAATACCGTCGCGGTCCTGCAGGGATTCGACGACGGCGTGTAGGCGTCATTTGCTAGGATGTCCCCATGCGCTCACTGACCCTGATACTGCTTCTCGCCTGCGGCCCCGCCGTTGCCCAGGACGTTTCGAAGATGGCCGCGGCTGTCGACGAAAAGGTCGTCGAGTGGCGGCGCGACATCCACCAGCATCCCGAACTCGGCAACCGCGAGTTCCGGACCGCGGGGCTTGTCGCCGACCATTTGCGCGCGCTGGGCCTCGAGGTCCGCACCGATGTCGCGCATACGGGCGTCGTTGGCATCCTGCGCGGCGGTAAGCCGGGTCCGCGCATCGCGCTGCGCGCAGACATGGACGCGCTGCCCGTCACCGAGCGCACTGACGTACCGTTCGCTTCGAAAGTCACCACCGAGTTCCGTGGCCAGACCACGGGTGTCATGCACGCGTGCGGCCACGACGCTCACGTCGCGATCCTGATGGGCGTCGCGGAGGCGCTTGCCGGCCAGCGCGACCAACTCACCGGCGAGGTCATGTTCATTTTCCAGCCCGCCGAAGAGGGCGCGCCCGAAGGCGAGGAGGGCGGCGCAGGACTCATGATCCGGGAGGGGCTGTTCAAGGACTTCATGCCGACGGCGGTCTTCGGGCTGCACGTCAGCGCCGGCATCCCAGTCGGCACCATCGCGTTGCGCGCCGGGCCGCTGATGGCGGCAGCAGATTCGTTCCGCATCGTCGTGAAAGGCAAGCAGTCGCATGGTTCGCGCCCATGGGGCGGCGTCGATCCGATTGTCGCGGCCGCGGATATCATCGGTACCGCGCAGACGCTCGTGAGCCGGCGCGCCGCGCTCACGCGTGCGCCGGTGGTCGTCTCGTTTGGCGCGATCGAAGGCGGCATTCGCCAGAACATCATCCCGGACGAAGTCGAGATGATTGGCACGATCCGCACGTTCGAGCCCGATATGCGTGAGCAGGTGTTCGCAGGGCTGCGCGACATCGCGACCCAGGTCGCCGCCGCACACGGCGCGACGGTGGAACTGGACATTCCCTGGCTCGATGGCTATCCGGTCACGCGCAACGACGCCCAGCTCACTGAACGTATGTGGCCAGTGCTCGAATCCGTCGGAACGGTCACCGAGATGGACCCGATCACCGGCGCCGAGGATTTCTCGATGTACGGCGACCACGCCCCGGCGTTATTCTTCTTCGTTGGCGTGACACCCGCGGACGAGAACATGGCGACCGTGCCGACGAATCATTCCCCATTGTTTTACCTCGACGAGCGCGCGCTGCAGCACGGCACGCGCGCGCTGCTCGCCGTTGCGCTGGAGGCGCTCAGGAATGTCGACTGACAAACAGATTGATTACATTGAATTGCCCGCTGCGGACATCTCCGTCGCAAAGAAGTTTTACGGTGACGTGTTCGGCTGGACGTTTGTCGATTACGGCCTCGACTATTGCGCGTTCAACGATGGCCGGATGGACGGTGGCTTCCGCCGCACCGACGTATTCTCTGCGACCAGCCAGAACGGCGCCGTGCTCGTCGTTTTGTACGCAAAAGACCTCAAGGCGACCAAGGAGCGCGTGATGACCGCCGGCGCTGCAATCCTGCACGACATCTACTCGTTCCCCGGCGGTCGCCGTTTTCACTTCCTCGACCCGAACGGTAACGAGCTCGCGGTCTGGAGCGATCGCTGAAGCGAGTCTTTTTTTCAGCGGCCCTCGCATCATTCGGAATCGCGGCCGCACCCGCGCAGGAAGTGGAGGACATCGGACGCACCGTCGTGACCGCGACGCGCACGCCGGCCGATGCGCTGACGGTACCGGCCGCGATCGATGTGATCGACGTCGAAGAAATTCGGCGTGCGCGACCGCTGATTGACCTCTCGGAGTCACTCCACCGCGTGCCTGGCGTCGTCGCGCGCGACCGCCATAATGCCGCGCAGGATCTGCAGATCTCCATCCGGGGCTTTGGCGCGCGCTCGACGTTTGGCGTGCGCGGCGTTCGCATCTACACGGACGGCATTCCGGCGACGATGCCCGATGGACAGGGCCAGGTCTCACATGCGTCGCTCGAATCTGCGCGGCGCATCGAGGTGCTACGCGGCCCATTTTCCGCGCTCTACGGCAACGCGTCGGGCGGCGTGATTGAAATCTTCAGCGCGGCG
>CAYXYM010000252.1:0-3199 GCA_964469285.1 uncultured Gammaproteobacteria bacterium
GCGCTGTCGATGGCGATCGACCGCGAGGTGATTGCAAATCAGGTGATGGGCGCGGGTGAGATCGCCGCGTGGTCGTGGGTGCCGCCTGGCATCGCCGACTACACGCCCCAAACCTATGAATGGGCCGAGTGGCCACCCGAGCAGCGAATCGAGGAGGCGCGCCGCCTGTACCAAGCGGCAGGCTACTCGGGCGACAAACCGCTACGCGTGGAGCTGCGCTACAACACCGCGGAGGCCCACCGGCGCATCGCGGTCGCGATTGCGTCGATGTGGCGAGAGACGCTCGGGGTTGAGACCGTGTTGCACAACGAAGAGTGGGGCACGTTCCTTGCGAACCGCCAGGCGCAGACGCTCGAGGTGTACCGCTCGGGGTGGGTCGGCGATTACAACGACGCGAATACGTTTGCGGAGGCGCTGCTGGCCAATCACGGGCTCAACGACATGGGCTGGCAGAACGCAGAGTACGAGGCATTGGTACTGGGCGCGGGCCGCGAGACGGACCCGGTCGCGCGGCGCGCGATGCTTGAAGCGGCCGAGCGCCTGATGCTCGCCGAGTACCCGCTGATCCCGCTGTATTTTTATGTGAGCAAAGCGCTCGTGAAACCCGAAGTGGGCGGCTATGAGCCGAACGTCATGAACGTCCACCCGAGCCGGCATCTGTACCTCACGCAGTAGATGCTGCGATATTCCATCGGACGACTGTTCGCCGCGATCCCGACGCTATTCGTTCTGGTCACGCTCGCGTTCTTCATGATGCGCGCGGCGCCCGGGGGCCCGTTCGACAGCGAGCATCTGCTGCAGCCCGAGATCCGGGCGAATCTCGACCGCATGTATCACCTCGACGAGCCGCTGTTCTCGCAATTCGCCCGCTATCTCGGCAACCTCGCGCGCGGCGACCTCGGCCCGTCGTACAAATACCAGGACTGGACCGTGAACGAGCTCATCGCGGCGGGCCTACCCGTATCCCTGCTGCTCGGCGGGCTCGCGATGCTAATCGCTCTGCTCGCAGGATTCTCGGCCGGGGCGTTCGCGGCGCTGCGGCAGAACTCGGCGGGCGACCACGCCGTGATGGGTATCGCGATGACCGGCATCTCCGTGCCGACCTTCGTGACCGCGCCGCTGCTGATTCTGGTGTTCGCGGTCTACGCCGGAATTCTCCCCGCGGGCGGCTGGAATGGCGGCGCGTGGCGGAACCTGGTGCTGCCGGTCGCGGTGCTCGCGCTGCCGCAGGTCGCGTACATCGCGCGCCTGACGCGCGGCGCGATGATCGAAGTGCTGCGCTCGGATTACATCCGGACCGCGCGCGCGAAAGGCTTGTCGACGCGCGCAATCGTGCTCCGACACGCGCTGAAGCCCTCGCTGCTGCCGGTCTTGTCTTACCTTGGCCCCGCGGTCGCGGCGGTGCTCACCGGTTCGCTCGTCGTCGAACAGATTTTCGGGCTCCCGGGCATCGGTCGCTACTTCATCCAAGGCGCGCTGAATCGTGACTACACGCTGGTGATGGGGGTGGTCGTTTTCTACGGCGCGTTTGTCATTGCGATGAACCTCATCGTCGACCTGTTCTATGCGTGGCTCGATCCGCAGGTGCGTTACCGATGATGCGTCGCACGCTATGGACCGATGCGTGGCGGCGCCTGCGCACGAACCGCGCGGCGCTTGCGGCTGCGGCAGTCCTCGCCGTGCTCGTCGCGGTGGTGCTCGCAGCGCCAGTCTTGAGTCCACATGCTCCGGAGCACACCAACTGGACGCAAGTCGCGTCCGCACCGACATTCGATGGCTGGCACCCGTTCGGCACGGATGCCGTCGGCCGCGACCTGTTTGCGCGCACGCTGCACGGTGGACGGATTTCGCTGCTGGTCGGGCTCGCCGCGACGCTGGTCTCGCTGGTGATCGGCGTCGCGTGGGGCGCGACCGCGGGCTATCTCGGCGGCCGCGTCGACCAAGTAATGATGCGCATCGTGGACGTGCTGTATGCGATTCCGTTCATTTTCTTCGTGATTCTTCTGATGGTGGTGTTCGGGCGAAACATCCTGTTGATCTTCATCGCAATCGGCGCGATTAACTGGCTCGACATGGCGCGCATCGTCCGCGGGCAGACATTGTCATTGAAGCAGCGCGGTTACGTGGAGGCTGCGCGGGCCGCGGGCGTGGGCAGCGCGGCAATCATCCGCCGGCACATTGTCCCGAACCTGCTCGGTGTCGTCGCGGTGTACGTGACGCTGACCATCCCACAGGTGATTCTCGTCGAGTCGTTCTTATCGTTCCTGGGCCTCGGTGTGCAGGAACCGGCGACGAGTTGGGGCGCATTGGTGAGCGAGGGCGCGCGCGAGATGGAGCGCGCGCCGTGGATGCTCGTGTTCCCGGCCGCATTCCTCGCAATCTCGCTGTTCTGCTTCAATTTCCTGGGCGATGGTCTGCGCGACGCGCTCGACCCGAGGGACCGATGAACGCGCTCACCGTCGAGGACCTGTCCGTGTCGTTCGCGACGCCCGAAGGCACCGTGACCGCGGTCGATACGCTAAGTCTCTCAATCGCACGCGGTGCGACGCTCGGCATTGTCGGCGAGTCAGGTTCCGGCAAGACGCAGGCGATGCTCGCACTGATGGGCTTGCTGCCGGCGAACGGCCGCGCCACCGGCAGCGCGCGGGTCGGCGACCAGGAACTCATCGGGCTCGACGAGCACGCATTGAATCGTGTCCGCGGCGCGCGTATCGCGATGGTGTTTCAGGACCCAATGACGAGCCTTAACCCCTATTTACGCGTGCGCACGCAGATGACCGAAGTGCTGCAGCAACACCGAGGCCTCGGCCGCGACGACGCGGTGCGCGAATCGGTCCGGATGCTCGACGCGGTCCAGATTCCCGACGCGAAGCGCCGCATCAACGATTACCCGCACACCCTGTCGGGCGGCATGCGCCAGCGCGTGATGATTGCGATGGCGCTGTTGTGCGGGCCCGATGTGCTGATTGCCGACGAGCCGACGACCGCGCTGGACGTCACCGTTCAGGCGCAGGTGCTCGCGGTGTTGCGCGAGGCCACGCGCGCGGCGAACACCGCGACGATCCTGATCTCTCACGACCTCGGCGTTGTCGCCGGACAGTGCGATGCGCTGATGGTCATGTACGCGGGCCGCGCCGTCGAGACGGGCGACATCGACTCGGTGTTCGCCGCGCCGCGCCACCCGTACACGGCGGGCCTG
>CAYXYM010000253.1:0-5706 GCA_964469285.1 uncultured Gammaproteobacteria bacterium
GCTCGCGCGCCTGCTGGACAAACTCGTCGAGCAGCGATCACTGGACCCCGAACTCGAAATGGACGAGGCCCGTCAGCTCGTGCGCGTACTGCTTGAAGACCATCCGCGATTCCTGTGCGGGGAATGCGGACTGACCGCGAACGCGTTGTTTTGGCAATGCCCGAGCTGCCGTCGCTGGAGTACGATCCGACCGAACGTTGAAATTCCGTATAGCCCGAGCGCGAGCGCGTTGCCTGAAGGGACAGCCCGTCGCTGATTTGTCCGTTTTGCCGGTCCCCGGCGCGCTATCCTTGGGGCGTATCCAAACCCACAAGGAGGTGGTCGATGGTAAAGCTCTCTACAGTCCTACTGTTCCTCGCGCTGGTCTTCGCGACACCGGTCCTCGCAGCTGATGACGTGGTGGACATCAACACCGCGGACGCCGCCGAACTCTCGCGGGTGCTCGATGGGGTCGGTCCCAGCAAGGCCGACGCGATCGTTGCGCATCGCGAAAAGTTCGGGCCGTTCACCGATGTGGACGAGCTCCGCTACGTGAAGGGTATCGGTGCGGCGACGGTGGAGCGGAACCGTACCAAGATGACGGTCGGCGCCGAGGAGACGGTTGCCGAACGCTGAATCGGGTCGAATCTTGCGCTCGGGCCGTGGTCCCCACGGCCCTCTTTTTTGCTAGTCTGGTCTGATGAGAAACATAGCCGTCGGGGCCCTGCTCGGGCTCGCCGCCCCGTTTGCGGCCGCGCAGCAGGTCGCCGCGCTCGGTGACCTTGGGGACCTGAGCCTCGAGCAGCTCGCCAACATACGGATCACCTCGGTCGCCAAACGCGAGACCAGCATCGCCGATGCCGCGGCGTCGGTGTACGTGATTACCGCGGAGGACATCCGCCGAATCGGTGCGACGACCATTCCCGAGGCGCTCCGCCTCGCCCCGAACCTGCAGGTTGCTCGGTTGAGCAATGTCGAATACGCAATCACCGCCCGCGGTTTCAACAACGCAGTCGGCAACAAACTCCTCGTGCTGATGGACGGACGCACCGTGTACACGCCGGTGTATTCGGGCGTGTTCTGGGAGATGCAGGACACGCTGATGGAGGACATTGAGCGTATCGAGGTCATCAGTGGCCCAGGCGCGACGCTGTGGGGCGCGAACGCAGTCAACGGCGTCATCAACATCATCACGAAAGCGACTGCTGATACCGAAGGCCTGCTGCTGCGTGCGGACGCAGGGACAACCGAACGGGGTGCCGCGGCCCGCTTTGGCGGCACGACGACCCGCGCGTACGCGCAATTTCGCGAATGGGACGCGAGCACGCCGGGCCCCGGATCGCTGACCGATGCATGGCGGCGCGCGCAGCTCGGCTTCCGCTCAGATTGGCAGGCCGGCAAGAGTCGTTTCACCCTGCAAGGGGACTGGTACCGTGGTGAATCGGCGGACCGCGGCGTGGTCGGGCCGTTCGTGATTCCGCGACATACCGTCGCTGGCAACAACTTGCTGTGGCGGTGGCAGCACCAGGCGACGCGCGACTCCGCGACGATGGTTCAGCTCTACTGGGACCGAATCGAGCGCGAGGAATTCGTGATTTTTCAACCGAAAGTCGACGTGATCGATTTCGATTTTGAGCAAGAGCTTCATCGCGGTGACCATCACTGGGTATGGGGCGCCGGCTATCGTCGCGCGCGTGACGATGTGACGCCGGGATTCTTCAGTTCGTTCCAGCCAGCGAGCCGCACGCTCGAATGGAGCGACCTGTTCGTACAGGACGAGATTCGGTTTGGCGATTCGGTGAAAGTCACGCTCGGGGCGAAGGTCGAGCACAACCTCTATACGCACTTCGAATTCTTGCCGAACGCGCGCATCGCATGGCGCTTCGCGCCGGCGCATACGTTGTGGGCATCTGTGTCGCGCGCCGTTCGTGCGCCCGCGCGCTACGATCGCGACATCTTCTTCCCGGAAAACCCGCCGCACGTCGTCGCCGGCGGTCCGGATTTCGAATCCGAAGTCGCGAACGTGCTCGACATCGGTCTGCGCGGCCAACCATCCGAGCGCTTCAGCTATTCGCTGACCGTGTTCCACCACGACTGGGACCGGCTGCGCAGTGGCACCGCGTTGCCCACGCCGATCATGCTGGTGAACAACATCGAGGGTACGAGTACGGGCCTTGAGGGTTGGGCGAGCTGGCAAGTCACGTCGGATTGGCGTCTCAGCGGCGGCTTCACGACACTCGGCAAGGACCTCGCATTCCGCGCCGGGACCGTCGAAGACACGGTCGGCGTGAACAACCCAACGCTGCACAACGACCCGGACCACCAGTGGTTGTTACGCAGCCGCCACGACTTCGCGAATGACATCGCGCTCGATTTGCAACTGTACGGCGTCGACGAACTGACCGTCGAGCCCGTGCCGGGCTATACCGAGCTCGACCTGCGCCTGGCATGGCGTCCGACCGAGTCGCTCGAAGTCGCGCTGGTCGGTCGCAACCTGCTCGATGAGTCCCACGCAGAGTTCGGCCAAGCGGCCAACCGCCACGAAGTCGAGCGCAGCGCGTCGCTCGTCGTCCGGTGGAATTTATGAGTTTCACGATGCTGGGTGCCGCAGTTGCCGCCGCGGTCGTCGCGAACACCGTCGCCGTCGACGACCTCGGCGACTTGTCGCTCGAGCAGCTGACACAGATCCAGGTCGTAACGCCAAGTAAGCGTTTCGAACCATTGTTCGAAACGCCGGCGGCCGTTCACGTGGTCACGGCCGCGGACATCCGGCGAGCGGGTGTGCGCAGCATCCCCGAGGCGCTGCGGCTCGCGCCCGGCGTTGAGGTCGCGCGCGATGGTCACGATTCGTGGTCGATCTCGATTCGCGGGTTCAACAACGATCTCTCGAACAAGCTGCTCGTGCTGATCGACGGCCGCGCCGTCTACTCGCCCCTGTACGCGGGCGTGTTTTGGGACGTCCAGAACCTGATGCTTGAGGATATCGATCGCATCGAGGTGATCAACGGTCCCGGCGGCACGATGTGGGGCGCGAATGCCGTCAACGGCATCATCAACATCATCACGCGGCCCGCGCACGAGACCGCGGGCGGCCTCGCGGTCGTGTCCGGCGACGATCCGTGGAACGTGGCCGCGCTGCGCTACGGCACGACCCTCGGTTCGGGGACGGCGGCGCGTGCCTACGCGCGTTATTTCGAACGGGACGCGCGCGAGCACGGCCAGGGTGGTTTTCGCGTCGACGGGACCGGATACACGTTCCAGGGCGACGTCTACCGCGGGAGCACCGACGGCGTATTCCGCGACGATGCGTTTGAACTCGGCGAAATGCCCGGCGAGACGCCCGGCTCGATCGACGTCGGCGGACACAACCTGTTGTACCGCTGGACGCGACAAGGTGACGAAGATGCGATGCTCCGCGTGCGCGCCTTTTATGACCACACGCGCCGCGAGATTCCGGGCACGTTCGAAGAACGCCGCGACACTTACGACCTCGACGTGCAGGCAGGGCTCGCGCCGCGCGGCCGGCACTTGATCCAGTGGGGCGCCGGCGCACGTCTGACGCGCGACGACATCGAGAATACGTCGTTCGCGGCGTTCGACCCCGCGAGCCGCTCGGCGCTGACGCTCAACGTCTATGCACAGGACACGGTCACGCTCGCACCGGAGTCGGTCTTCCTGACCGTCGGCACTAAGCTCGAGCACAACGAATACACCGGGCTGGAGTGGCAACCGCAGGCGCGGCTCGCTTGGCATCCGAACGAGGCAACGATGGTCTGGGCCGCCGCGTCAAGCGCGGTTCGTGTGCCCGCGCGCCTCGAGACCGATCTCACACTGACCGCGCCGATTCCGGTCCCCGGCGCGCCGATGCCGTTCTATGTCGTGGTCGAGACCGACGACTCCGTGCGCGCGGAGGACCTCACGGCGTATGCGCTCGGTTACCGCTTCCGCGCAGGCGGTCAATGGACCATTGATGCGACCCTTTTCCGACACGACTACGACAATTTGATCGTGACATCGGCCATGGATCCCGTCGTTGTGACCGACCAACCGTTGTCGCCCTACACCGTCATCCCCGCGACGCTTACGAACGGCATGGAGGGCAGCGGGCAGGGCGGCACGCTCGCTGTGAACTGGAGCCCGACGCCGGCTTGGCGTGTGCAGTTGCACTACTCGCATTTTGACCTCGACCTGCGGAACCGTCCGGGGTTCGATACCGGTGGGCCGGACGTCGCTGGCAACAGCCCGCGTAACCAGTACGCGCTGCGCGCGTTTGCCGACCTCGGAAACGACGTGTCCCTGTATGCGGGCTGGCGGCACGTCGACGCGCTCCCGAACGCGGACTCGCCGGGCTACGACACCGGTGACCTGAGTATTCGGTGGATGCCAGGCGACCGCCTCGAATTGTCTCTGACCGGGAGTAATCTCGGCGGCGATCACATCGAGTTCGGTGGCTATGTCATCGAACCCTCAGTAACAGGCAGCGTGCTTTGGCGCTTCTGACGCGAATGGCGCCGCTGCTGGCGGCTGTGGCGCTGATGGCGGCGCCCGGCGCCGCCGACGGCCAACCGCTGACCGCGGGGGAGGACGAGGTCAAGGCCGCGTTCCTGTACCGCTTCGGCAGCTTCGTGGAATGGCCGCCCGAGGCGTTTGCCGATGCCGACAGCCCGTTCGTAATCGCCATTGCGGGGTCAGACGCAGTCGCGATGCACCTCGAGGCCCTGACGGCCGAGCGCACGATGAACGGGCGCACGGTCGTTGTGAGGCGGGTCGTGCGCGGCGAGAACGTCGGTCGGCCGCACGTGCTATTCATCGGTCGCGACGCGTATCGCGCGCTCGACAACCTCGTTGCAACGGTCATGGGGTCCCCGGTCTTGGTGATTTCGGAAGTTGAGAATGGCGTCACGCAGGGCACCATGATTGACCTCGTCGTGGATATGGAGCGTGTGCGATTCGATGTCGCGCCGGACGCTGCCGCGGCACAAGGGGTAAAAATCAGTTCGCGCGTTCTCGCAATCGCGCGGCGGATCGCGCAGACAGACTAGTGCACCTCGGCGCGCTTTCAATACGCCGGAAACTGCTGGCGGTGATGACGATGACCACCGTCAGCGCGTTGCTGTTCGCGGTACTCGCGATGGTCGCCTACGACCTGCGCAACTACGGCGATACCGTCAAGCGCGATATCGAGACGCAGACCGATCTGCTCGCGAGCTCGTCCAGCGCCGCATTGAGCTTCGACGACCCCACCGCGGCGCGTGAGAACCTTCGCGTGTTGCACCACCGCGAGCGTATCAGTGCAGCGGCGATTTACAACGCGCGCGGTGCGGTGTTCGCGACGTACAGCCGCGGCGGCCTCGAACGCCAGTTTCCCGTGCTGCCGGGCAAGGAGGGCGTCTTCGTCGACGGGGACCAGCTCGTCTCGTTCAAACGCGTCGTCGAAAACAACGAGCTGCTCGGCACCGCCTACATCCGCGCCGATTACCGCTTCACGCAACGCCTCACCGACTACCTCGCAATCGCGTCACTCGTGCTCGTCGCAGCGCTGTTGGTTGCCGCGCTGATGTCGCTGCGGCTGCAATCGTTTATCACGCGTCCGATTCTCTCGGTCGCAGCCATTGCCCGTGAGGTCGTCACAAAAAACGACGTGTCGCTGCGCGCGCCGAAAACGTCGGAAGATGAGGTTGGCGCGCTCACCGACGCGTTCAACTCGATGCTCGATGAAATCGAGGC
>CAYXYM010000254.1:0-4652 GCA_964469285.1 uncultured Gammaproteobacteria bacterium
CGAACCTAGTTTATAATCTGGCGGCTCCACGCCCGCATCTGGGCCAATCACCCCGAAACCAGGAGGACCCTCGATGGAACTGTTCGCCACTGTGGAAACGATGGGCCACGAGCAAGTCGTTTTCTTCCACAGCCCGGACAACGGGCTTAAGGCGATCGTCGCCATCCACGATACGACCCTCGGACCCGCCCTCGGCGGCCTCCGCATGTGGCCGTACGCGAGCGAGGCCGAGGCGTTGATGGACGTTCTCCGGTTATCGAAGGGTATGACTTACAAGGCCGCGGTCTCCGGGTTGAACCTCGGCGGCGGCAAGGCCGTGCTGATCGGCGACCCGGGCAGCAAGAACGAGGCGATGTTCCGCGCGCTCGGCCGTTTCATCGATTCGCTCGGCGGCCGCTACATCACCGCCGAGGACGTGAACACCAGCGTCCAGGACATGGACTACATTTTTCAGGAGACGGACCACGTCGTCGGCGTGCACCCCGTGCACGGCGGCTCCGGCGACCCGTCGCCGTTCACCGCGTACGGCACCGTGCGGGGTATTCAGGCATCGCTGAACCGCAAGTACGGCCACAGCGAGCTCTCGAAGGCGAGCTACGCGGTCCAGGGCGCCGGCCACGTCGGCATCCACGTCGTGAAGGCGTTGTGCGAGTCGGGTGCGAAAGTGTTCGTCACGGACATGAACAAAGACAAGGTCCAAGAGTGCGTGGACGGGGGTGCCGAAGCCGTCGGCCTCGAAGACATTTATGACGTCGACGCGAAAGTCTTCGTACCGTGTGCGCTCGGTGCCGTGGTCAACCCGGAAACCATCCCGCGATTCAAGTTCGAGGTTATCGCGGGCGCCGCAAACAACCAGCTTGCGAATGACGAATGCGGCGACGAACTCGACAAGCTTGGAATCGTCTACGCACCAGACTATGCGATCAACGCGGGCGGTCTGATGAACGTCGCGATTGAGCTACAGGGTTACGACCGCGAGCGCGCGATGCGGATGGTCTCGACGATCTATAACAACATCGAAAACATCTTCCGCATTGCGAAGCGGGACGGCATCCCGAGCTACCAGGCAGCCGACCGTGTCGCCGAAGAACGCATCGCCGCGCTCGGCAAGGTCAAGATGCCGCACGTCCGGCAATTGACCAATCGCCTCGCGGGCCGCGCGCGCAAGTAGCGCGGGGTCTCGATGGCATTCGACGTCAGCCTCGGAGACGACCTCGACCTGCTGCGCGATACCGTGCGGCGGTTCGCTGAGGCCGAAATCGCGCCGCGCGCCGCGGAAATCGACGCCACGAACGAAGCTCCGTATGACCTATGGCCGAAGCTCGGCGAGCTCGGCCTGCTCGGGCTGACCGTCCCCGATGAGTTTGGTGGCTCAGGTATGAGCTATCTCGCGCACTTGGTGGCGATGGAAGAAATCTCGCGCGCATCCGCATCCGTAGGCCTGTCGTACGGCGCGCATTCGAACCTGTGCGTAAACAACCTCTACCTGAACGGCAGCGACGAACAACGCCGACGCTACCTACCGAAGCTTTGTAGCGGCGAGTGGGTCGGCGCCCTCGCGATGTCAGAACCGGGCGCAGGCTCCGACGTCGTCGGCTCGATGAGCTGTTCCGCAAAAGCCGACGGCGACGACTGGGTCGCGAACGGCAACAAGATGTGGATCACGAATGGCCCACGCGCCGACGTCGTGATTACCTACATGCGGACCGCGCCGAAAGCGCAGGGCTCGCGCACGATTACCGCATTCATCGTCGAGAAGGGCCTCGCGGGTTACTCAACCGCGCAGAAGCTCGACAAGCTCGGCATGCGCGGATCCGACACCTGCGAACTCGTGTTCGAGGACTGCCGCATCCCTGGCGCGAACGTGCTCGGTGCCGTGAACGACGGCGTGCTCGTCTTGATGAAGGGCCTCGATACCGAGCGCCTTGTATTGTCGGGCGGCCCGATCGGCATCATGCAGGCCGGGCTCGATGCCGTGTTGCCGTACGTGCGGGAACGCGAGCAGTTTGACCAACCGATTGGTAGCTTCGGCATCATGCAAGCGAAAGTCGCGGACATGTTCACGATGCTGCAGTCAGCGCGTGCCTACAGCTACCGTGTCGCCCAGCAATTCGACGACGGCCGCAAGACGCGATCGGATGCCGCCGCGTGTCTCCTCTACGCATCCGAATGCGCGGTGCAGGTCTCACTTGAAGCGATCCAGTGCCTTGGCGGCAACGGTTACATCAATGAGTATCCAGTAGGTCGCCTGCTGCGCGACGCCAAACTTTACGACATCGGCGCCGGCACAAACGAAATCCGGCGCATGCTGATTGGGAGAGAGTTGATTAATGGCTGATCCGGTCGTCATCGTCGCCGCACGTCGCACGCCCATCGGTTCGTTTCAAGGCGCGCTGGCGCCCTTGTCCGCACCCGAACTCGGCGCCGCTGCCATTCGCGCCGCGATTGCTGACAGCGGGCTCGCTGCGGATGCCGTGTCGGATGTCATCATGGGCTGCGTACTGCCGGCCGGCCTTGGCCAGGCGCCCGCACGCCAGGCGGCGCTCGGCGCCGGGCTTCCCATCGGCGTTGGCTGCACGACCGTGAATAAAGTCTGTGGGTCCGGCATGAAAGCTGCAATGTTCGCCCACGATTTGCTCATCGCTGGCAGCGCGGAGGTCGTAGTCGCGGGGGGCATGGAATCGATGACGAACGCGCCGTACCTCGTGCCGCGCGGGCTGCGCATGGGCCACGCGGAGCTGCTCGATCACATGTTCTTCGACGGCCTGCAGAACCCATACGACAAGCAGATGATGGGCATGTTCGGCGATCAATGCGCGGACAAGTACGGATTCACACGTGAGAAGCAGGACGCGTTCGCGATCGAGTCTGTCACGCGCGCGAACCGTGCGATCGCAGACGGCGATTTTGTCGACGAAATAACGGCCGTCACCGTCAAGACACGCAAGGGCGAGATCGAAGTCGCGTCCGATGAGGAACCGCCCCGTTGCAGCATCGAGAAGATCCCGACGCTGAAGGCGGCTTTTCGGCGTGACGGCGGCACCGTAACCGCTGCGACCTCGTCGTCCATCTCAGACGGCGCCGCCGCGCTCGTGATGATGCGCGAAAGTGCAGCGAAGGCGCGCGGCCTGACCGTGCTGGCGCGCGTCGTCGGTCACGCAGGGCACGCGCACGAACCCGGTTGGTTCACGACCGCACCGGTCAAAGCAATCTCAGCGTTGCACGACAAGCTCCGGTGGACCCCTGACACGGTCGATCTGTATGAAATCAATGAGGCGTTCGCCGTCGTCACGATGGCTGCGATGCATGAGCTCGGCCTCGACCACGCAAAAGTGAACGTGAACGGCGGCGCGTGCGCACTCGGCCATCCGATCGGCGCGTCTGGCGCGCGCTTGATGGTCACGCTAATGCACGCGCTCAAGCGCCGCGGCCTGAAGCGCGGCATTGCGTCGCTCTGCATCGGCGGCGGCGAAGCGACCGCGATCGGACTCGAGATCGCGTAAATGATCCGCTCGGCAATCGACACCGGCTCGCCCGAATTCGCCGCGAATGCGGCGCACCTGCGCGGCCTGGTCGCCGACCTGAAGGAGCAGCTCCGTATCACCGCGCTCGGCGGGAGCGAGCGCGCACGCCAGAAACATCTCGACCGCGGAAAGTTGTTGCCACGCGATCGCGTGACCGCCCTGCTCGACCCCGGCAGTCCGTTCCTCGAAGTCGCCCCGCTCGCCGCGCACGGCGTTTACGGTGGCGACGCGCCCGCAGCGGGACTCGTCACGGGCATCGGCCTCGTGCACGGCCGCGAAGTGATGGTCGTCGCGAATGACGCGACCGTGAAGGGCGGTACTTACTACCCGCTCACCGTGAAAAAGCATTTGCGTGCCCAGGAAATCGCGCTTGAGAACGCGCTGCCCTGCGTATATCTCGTCGACTCCGGCGGCACGTTCCTGCCGCTGCAGGACGAGGTGTTCCCCGACCGCGACCATTTCGGCCGCATTTTCTATAACCAGGCGCAGCTCTCCGCCGCAGGCATCCCGCAGGTCGCGGTGGTGCTCGGTTCGTGCACCGCGGGCGGCGCGTACGTGCCCGCGATGTGTGATGAGGCCATCATCGTCCGGAACCAGGGCACGATCTTTCTCGGGGGGCCGCCGCTGGTGAAAGCGGCGACCGGCGAAGTCGTTGACGCGGAAACACTCGGCGGCGGCGACGTTCACAGCCGTACGTCCGGTGTCACCGACCACCTGGCCGATGACGATGCGCACGCGCTCGCGATCGCGCGCGACATCGTGCTGCACTTGAACCGACCTGCCACGATGCCGCTCGCGACGCGACCCGCCGTGCAGCCGCTCTACCCCGCCGAGGACCTGTACGGCATCGTTCCGCAGGACACGCGGTATCCGTATGAGGTGCGAGAGGTCATCGCCCGAATTGTCGACGGCTCCGAATTTCACGAGTTCAAGGCGTTGTACGGCAAGACGCTGATCACCGGGTTCGCGCACCTGCACGGCTACCCGGTCGGGATCATCGCGAACAACGGCATCCTGTTCTCCGAATCCGCGCAGAAAGGCGCGCATTTCGTCGAGCTGTGCTGCCAGCGCGGCATCCCGCTGGTCTTCCTGCAGAACATCACCGGTTTCATGGTCGGCAGCAAGTAC
>CAYXYM010000255.1:0-10362 GCA_964469285.1 uncultured Gammaproteobacteria bacterium
AACAGGTACCAGACGAGCAACGCGATCACGGTGGTGATCGCGACCAACGCCGACAGCGATGAGCGCGCGTGACGGTAAAAGCCGGCCTGGACCTCTTCGAGTTGCGCGCCGGCAGCGATTACCACGGGGTACGCCTCGAGGCTGCGGTGCGCGACGAGGTCGACTTGCTGGTTGTGCGGGTCGACGGTTCTCAGCACGCCGGTGCGGCCGTTCGCCTGAATCTGTCGGAACACCGGGTGTTCCGCGACGACGACACCCGGCAACAGGCGACCGACTGGCGCACGCACCAGCAGCTTGCCGTCATTGCGCACCATCACGATGGTACCGCCCGGTCCGACCCGGACGGCGTCATAGAAGTCCGTGAAATACGCGGGATCCACGAACGCGACGACGGCGCCGCCGAATGAACCGTCGGCGGCGGTGATACGCCGACTCAAGGTCAGCGCACCCTCCATTCCGCCAATCGGCCGGTCCGGCATATCGATGTGCAACGTGCCGCCGCCGACCTCGACCTGGTGGTCGTGGAAGCATGGCCATGCTGAGAGGTCGATCCCGGTCAAGCCGTTGCCACGCGAATCCTCGACGACGGTGCCACCGACATCGAGCACGGCAATCGCCGTCACGTGCGGCATCAAGCGCGCGCTGTGCGCGAGCAGCCCATTGAAGCCGACGCTTCGCGACTGCCCGTCGGCGCGCGCCTCGATGGCGTCGACCGCGTTGATCAGTACCAGATCGGTACCGTGCAGCGTCCGGACCGCGTGTTCCTCAAGCGTGCGCGCGAGGCCCCCGAGGTGGCGGAACGCTTCTTCGGTGCGCTGTTCCCACTCTCGTTGAAGGTCGGCGGCGACGAGCAGGGACATCGCCAATACGACGAATATTCCCAAGACGACGAGCCACCGCTTTACCTGCACCGGAAAACTCCGTCAGTGGGCGTGGGTGAAGTCCAACCCGAGTTGTGAGCCGAGGAACATGTATCGGTCCACGACGTCGCGTACGCGCAGGCGCAGGGGCTTGCCCTGTCCATGCCCCGCGTCGTAGTCGACCCAGAGCAGGACGGGTTCTTCGTCCGGATCGCTGGCGGTCGCCGCTTGCAGCGCCGCCGCCATCTTCCGCGCATGCAGCGCGTGCACGCGCATGTCATTCGCGCCCGCTGTGAGCAGCGTCGCGGGATACGCCGTCCCGGGCTGAATGTTGTGATACGGCGAATACGCGCGGATGAACTCGAACTGCTCGGGCACTTCCGAAGAACCATACTCGGGAACCCAGTAGCGGGCCATCAGGAAGTGCTGGTAGCGCAGCATGTCGAGCAAGGGCACGCCGATGACCACGGCGCCGAACAACTCCGGCCGTTGCATCATCACCGCGCCCGTCAGCAGACCGCCATTCGAGCCCCCATAGATGCCGAGATGAGCGCTGTCGGTGTACCCCTCCGCCTGCAGGTACTCGGCGGCCGCGATGAAGTCATCGAAAACATTCTGCTTGTGCTCGAGCATGCCCGCGCGGTGCCACTCGCTGCCGTATTCACCGCCGCCACGCAGGTTTGCGACCGCGTACACACCGCCCGCCTCGAGCCATGGGAACAGGGTTGCCGTGAACGACGGGGTCATCGAGATGTTGAAGCCGCCGTATCCGTACAGCATCGTCGGCCGCGCACCGTCGAGCTCGAGACCCTTGCGGTGCACGATGAACATCGAGACCTGGGTACCGTCCTTCGACGGGTACCAAACTTGCTTGACCTCGACCAGCGACGGGTCAACCGGAACGTCCGGGCGCTCCCACAGCGTCGGCCCGCCGCGCCGCGTGTCGGTTCGGTAAATCGAGCGCGGCTCGTTGAAGCTCGTATACGAGTAGAAAATCTCGCTGCGGTCCTGCTCGGCGACGATACCGACCGAGCCGATACCCGGCAATTCCATCGCACCGCGCGACGTGCCGTCCATCTCGAACAGCTCCACCTGGTTGTACGCGTTCTTCTGCCAGGTCACCACGAGGCGGCCCTTGGCAATCGCGACGCTATCGAGCACCGCATCCTCACGCTCGGCGACGACGGTCCGCCAGTTGTCACGCGCGGGCTTCTTGAGGTCGACGGCGATGACACGGCCATTCGGTGCGTCGATTGTGGTCTGGATGAAGAGCGTGTCGCCGACGATTTCGCCAAACGCCGTGCCCTCTTCGCCGACGAACAGATCCTGGCGCTTCAGTTCGCCCGTTTTCTGCCACTCGCGGAAGTCATAGAACCAGAGGTCATTCGAGCTCGTGGAGGTGTAGTAGCCGAGCTGCAGCCAGCGCGCGTTCTTGTCGAGCGTCGCAAACGGGCCCCAGGTCGTCGCGAGCGGTCCCTCGCGATACTGCTCGAACAGGAGCGCGTCCTGACTGTGGTGCTCGCCGAGGCGGTGCAGCTTAACCTGCCCCGAGTACGGGTCGTCGAGCTCGCGCAGTCGGCGGTACAGGAATCCGTCGCCGTCCGGGAGCCAACTCACGCCCCCGACCTTGCCCGGAATCTCCTCGGACAACCACTTGCCGTCGTGGGTGCGCAACACGAACAGCGTCGAATTCTCGTCGCCGGACCGGTAGGTACCGAACGCGACCAGCTTGCCGTCCTGGCTCGGCGCGTACCACGCGAGCGCCGTGAGGCCTTCTTCGTCCAGCGTGTTTACATTGAGCAGCGCGCGCGGGGTACCGTCGGCGCCGTCACGCACGTACAGCACGGGCTGGGCCTCATCGCCCTTCCGCTCGCTGTAGAAATGCAGCTTGCCCCGCACGCGCGGCAGCCCGATGACACCGATTTCCATCAGCGGGGTCATGCGCGCTTCGAGCGCATCGCGGCCCGGTAGGGCATCGAGGCGGTCCCGCGTGTATTCGTTCTGGGCCAGGGACCAATCGCGGACGCGGGCGTCCAGCGCCTCGTCGTCGTCCACTTCGGGGGCCGCGCTGCCTTCCAGCCAGCGGTACGGATCCGTCAGTTCAACGCCGTGATAGTCATCCTTCACCGGCTCGACGGGTGTCGCGGGCTGCGCGAGGACGCCCAGCGGAAAACAAATGCATACCCACGCAAGTACGAGTCTGCGCATCGGGATTGTCTCCATTAGCCCCAAGGGACGGCCGCGTGAGGCCTACGGCCGCGCTTGATGATAGCAGACCTTATTCGTAGCGCAGGGACTCGATAGGGTCTAGCTGCGAGGCCTTCGCTGCGGGGAGGATGCCGAACAGGATGCCGACCGCCGCCGAGAACCCGACGGAGACCAGAATGGCCCAAAGGGGCACATGTGCCGGCGGGAAGCCAGGCAGCATCAGCGACACGAGTGCGCCGACCCCGTAGCCCAGCGCGATGCCCAGAATGCCGCCGAGCACGCACAGCAGCACGGCCTCAATCAGGAACTGCAGCAGGATGTCGACGCGGCGCGCGCCGAGCGCCTTCAGGATGCCGATTTCGCGCGTCCGCTCGGTGACCGACACGAGCATGATATTCATGATGCCGATGCCGCCGACCAGCAGCGAAATGCCGACGATGCCGCCGGCGACGGCGGTGATCATGTTCACGATGGCATTGAACGATTCAGTGAGCTGCTCCGCCGTCTGAATCCGGAAATCGTCGGGCGTATCGCCCTTCAGTTCGTGCTGCTGACGCAGCACCCGGCCGATCCGCTCGATGGTCTCGTCCATGCGGTCGATGTCGTCGACCAGCAACTGGATCTGGATGTCGTACTGCGTGGTGCTGCCGATCAGCCGCTGCATCGTGTTGTACGGCAACAGGATGTAGTCGTCCTGGGAGAAGCCGAGGATGTCGCCACGCGCCTCCATGACGCCGATAATCCGGCACCAATCGCTGCCGATGCGGATGAACGCACCGAGGCCGCCGTCCGGCAGGTCGAGGTTCTCGACGACATCGGTCCCGGCGAGGCACACGAGCCGCCGGCGCTCGTCGTCGCTGCGGCTGAAGAAACGACCCGTCTGCGGGAACAGCTGGTTGACCTCGATGTAGCTCGAGCCGACGCCGAATACCCGCGTGAAGGTGCTCTCGGTACGGTACCCGACGCTGCGCATCGAGTTGTTGGGGTCGAACAGGATGGGCGTCACGTGCGACACGCCCTCGACTCGGTGCTCGATCGTCTCGAGGTCCGCCTCGGTGAGCTTCGCGAGTCGGCCCTGCATACGCTGCTGCATCGGCGTGTACGACGTGACCGTAATTGAGTTCGAGCCGAGGCCCTGGAACTGCGCGTTCACGGTGTGCGACAGCCCCTGCACGATGGACACCACCGCGATGACCGACGCGACGCCGATGATGATGCCGAGCGCGGTCAGGAATGAGCGGAACCCGTGCGCGCGGATCGCGGCAAATGCGGAGCGCAGGCTTTCGAGCGCGAGGTTCATGCGCGCGCCTGCAGGCGATCGCTCTCGACGAGCCCGTCGCGAAGGCGGACCTGGCGCAGGCAGTGCGCAGCGATTTCGGGTTCGTGCGTGACGATGATGATGGTCTGCCCGTCACCGTGCAGCTGGTCAAACAGCGCCATGATTTCCGCGGTCGTCGCGGAGTCGAGGTTGCCGGTGGGCTCGTCCGCGAGCAGGATCGCCGGCCGCCCGACCAGCGCGCGCGCGACGGCGACGCGTTGCCGCTGCCCGCCCGACAACTGGTTTGGCAAATGGTCAAGCCGATCGCCGAGCCCGACGTGCTCCAACGCGGCGGTGGCGAGCTGCTTGCGCTCGCCGTACGGCAGTCGGCGGTAGACGAGCGGCTGCATGACATTGTTCAGCGCGTCCGCACGCGGCAGCAGGTTGAAGCTCTGGAATATGAAGCCGATGTCGCGGTTTCGCACCGTCGCAAGCTCCGTGTCGTTCATGCCGGCCACGGCGCGGCCATTCAGCGTGTACTCACCGGCCGTTGGGCTGTCGAGGCAGCCGATGATGTTCATCAGCGACGACTTGCCCGAGCCCGAGGCACCGACAATCGCGACGTACTCGTTGCGACCGAGGTCGAGGTCGACACCGGCGAGCGCGCGAACGATTTGGTCGCCCATGCGGTACTCGCGCGTGACGCCCCGCAGCTCGATGACCGCCGTCACTCGACGCTCACCGCCTCGCCGTCCTTCAGGAAACGCAGAACGCGGAACGGGCCCGACACCACCTGCTCGTCGAGCACGACGCCCGACGTGATCTCCATGTGTGAATCCGAAGAAAGGCCGAGCTCGACGTCGCGCCGCACCGCGATGCCGTCTTCGATCACGAACACGTAGGGCTGCTCTACGTCGTCCTCCGCTTCGTCGTCGTACAGCACCGACTGGACCGGCACCGCGAGCGCGTCCTCGCTCGACTCGGTATAAATCTCCGCGCGCGCGCTCATGCCAGGCCGGACTGCGGCCAGGTCAGGGTCCGTGAGGCGGATTTTCACGACAAACGAGAGGTTCTGTTGATTCTGCGCGCGCGCCGCGGACGCCGCGATGCTCTCGACGATGCCAGGCAGCGCCGTATCGGGAAACGCCGCGGGAAAAATCGCGGCCTCTTGCCCAAGTTTCACCTTCGCGATGTCGGCCTCGTCAACCTGCACCTCGGTCAGCATCGCCGACGGATCTGCAATCACGGCGAGCTCCGAACCTGGAATGTTCGTCGTACCCGTGATGACGGCCTCGCCGGGTTTGATGTCGAGCTTGATGACGATGCCGTCAATCGGCGAGCGAATCTCGGTGCGCGCGAGGTTGTCGTTCGCCTGCGCGAGCGCGGCCCGCGCCTGCGATAACGACTCCTGCCGGCTCCTGAGGTCGACGCGCGCGAGCGCGAGCTCATTCGTCGCGGCCTCGTAGCTGTTCGAGTCGACGAGCTGGCGCTCGTGCAACTCGCGCTGACGCTCAACCTGCCGTTCCAGGTTCGCAATCAGCACGCGCTGTCGCTCGATCGCGATTTCCTGCAACCGAACGTTCGCCTGCTGCTGTTCGAGCTGCGCACGGTATTGCTCCGGGTCCAGCGCGATAATCAGGTCGCCCGCGGCGACGCGGTCGCCCTCCTCCGCCTCGACGCGGGCGACCTTGCCGACCACCTCCGGCCGCAGTTGGATTTCGTCGCGGTACGCCAGCGCGCCCGACGACAGGATTGAACTGCGCACGGGCTGCGCGGCCACCGCGGTCGCTTCGACCGTTTTTGCGTCGCTACCGCCCGTGAACTTGCCGAGCAGCGGCAAGCCCACGAGCACGACCGCGAGGCCCGTGAAGACCAGTACTTTTCGATTCATGTAACCCCTGTCAGAACGCGATTAGCGCTGCCCAGATGCCGAAAATCAGTGCCCACGGCGTGATGGCGACGACTGCGGACTTCACCATCGACGACCCGGTCCAGCGCGCAAAACCCAGCGTCATCAGGTAGAGCATCCAGAAGTTGATCAGCGTCAGCGAGTTGCCCCAGGTGAACCATGCGTCGCCGGGCTGCGCATGCAAAAACAGCGCGTTCATCGACAGCGGCGACAGATCTTGCTGCGCGAGCTGATTGTTGTCGGCCATGAAGATGACGACGAGCATTGCAAGCGCGTTGAAGATGCCGACGAACGAGGTCCAGGCGGTGTACGAGAACCACTGGCCCCAGCCGAGCGACGGGTCGCCCGCGGTCTTGTTTACGAGGTGGAAATAGGTCGCCTGGATTGTATAAATCAGGAAAGTGATCACGATGATCGCGATGAGGGTGGTCCAGAGCTGCATCGTCGGATTCATGAAGTCGCGAATCATCTCCGCCTGATCGGGCGGTGAGCCGCCCGCGATCGCGGTCCGGATTGCGTCATCGACCAGCCATTCGAAATCAACCCACGTCAGGTAGTACACGAACGCCAAACAGGTAAGGCCGAGCATGGTGAGCAGCGGCCACCAGAACCATCGCGGATGGCGCTTGATTTCATCGAGCGCGCGCGACGGCGCGGCGATGATGTCGACCATCGCATTGAAAACGGAGTAACGACCCACAGCGTCAGACGTGGTGTTCATGAGCAACCCCCCAGAGGTTTTTGTACGTTATCGGGCAACTTTACCAGTCTTCTGCTTAAATATGGCCATGGTGGATGACCTGATTGCAGCGAACACGTGGCTGAACGGCATCGTCTGGGGTCCGCCGTTCATGATTTTGCTGGTTGGCACGGGCCTGTACCTGACGATTCGGCTCGGCTTTTTCCAGTTCACGCACCTGCGGTTCGCATGGCGCCGCAGCTTCGGCACCGTCTTCAGCAAGGACAAGCGCGTGGACCCGGGCGCCATCACCCCGTTCCAGGCGGTCAGTTCGGCGATGGCCGCCACCATCGGCGTCGGCAACATCGCGGGCGTCGCGACCGCGATCGCGCTCGGTGGCCCGGGGGCGATTTTCTGGATGTGGATGGTCGCGCTCGTCGGCATGGCGACCAAGATGGCCGAGGCGACCCTCGGCGTGAAGTACCGCCACATCGACGCCGACGGCAAGGTCTCCGGCGGCGTGTTCTGGTACATCGAGAAAGGCCTCGGTCCGCGCTGGCGCTGGCTCGGCGTGATTTATGCCTTCCTCGCGGGCCTCGCGGCGTTCGGCATCGGCAACATGGTCCAGTCGAACACCGTCGCGCACGCGCTCGCGACCGGCTTTTCGGTGCCGAATTGGGCGACCGGCATCGCCGTCATCGTGCTGGTCGGCGCCGTCACGCTCGGCGGTATCCAGCGCATCGCGGCGACCGCCGAGAAAGTCGTACCATTGATGGCGGTGATTTACGTCGGCGGCGCGCTGGTCATTCTCGCGCTCCACTTCGCGCAGATCCCCGCCGCATTCGGCATGATTTTCGAGCATGCGTTCAGCCCCGCGCCCGCGGCCGGCGGCTTCGCAGGCGCCGCGGTCGCCGAGGCGATTCGCTACGGCGTCGCGCGCGGTATTTTCTCCAACGAAGCCGGCCTTGGCTCGGCATCCATCGTGCACGCGCAGGCGCGCAACACGCCGTTCGCGCAGGGCTTCTGGGGCATGTGGGAAGTGTTCATCGACACGCTGGTCGTGTGCACGATGACCGCGCTCGTGATTCTCGTGACCGGCGTGATGACCTCCGGCAATACCGGCGCGGAACTCACGAGCAACGCGTTCACGGCGGGCTTGCCCGGCGCGGGTGGGTACGTCGTGCTGATCTCGATCGCGTTCTTCGCGTACACGACGATGCTGACCTGGAACTTCTACGGCGAGAAGAGCTGGGAGTACCTGTTCGGGAGCAAGGTTGTATTGCCTTACCGGCTCGCGTTCCTCGCGTTTCTGTACGTCGGCGCGGTCGGCGGTCTCGAACTCATCTGGAGCGTCGCCGATACCTTCAACGGCCTCATGGCCGCGCCAAACCTGATCGCGCTGATTCTGCTCGCGGGCGTGCTCGTGCGCGAGAAACGCGACTACCTCGGGTGACGCCGACGACCGTCGCGGCCGCCGACGGCTACGCACTTTCGGCGACCCGATTCGACGCCGGCCACGATGCCGCCGCGACCGTGCTCATCGGCGGCGCGATGGGGGTCGCCCAACGCTATTACGCGCCGTTCGCGCAGTGGCTCGCCACCCGCGGCTACACGGCGCTGACCTTCGATTACCGCGGCATCGCGAAGTCCGCGCCAAAATCCCTGCGCGGCTTCGATGCGACCGTCTCCGACTGGACGACGCTCGACTGCGCTGCCCTGGTCGACGCCGCGGCGACTGACGGCAAGCCGATTGTCTGGCTGGGTCACAGCCTCGGCGGACAGATCCTGCCGATGGTGCCGAACGCGCACAAGATTTCGCGGATGGTGATGATTGCGGCCGGCAACGGCCACTGGCGATACCACGAACCGCGCATGAAGTTCACCGCGGCGCTGCTGTGGTTCGTGGTCGCGCCAATGGCAATCGCGGTCGCCGGTTACTTTCCGGGGCGACGCCTGCGTATGGTCGGCGATTTGCCGGCGGGCGTGATGCGCCAATGGCGAAGCTGGTGCCTCAACCCGCGCTATTGTGTTGGCGTCGAGGGGCTGGACGCAGAATACGCAGCATTCACGACGCCCGTGCGCGCGCTGTCGTTCACCGATGACGAATTCATGTCCGCGCGCAATACCGACGAACTCTACGCGCTGTACAAAAACGCGCCAATCGATGCGTCGCGGCTTGCGCCGCGCGACGCAGGGCTCTCGCGCATCGGACACTTCGGGTTTTTCAGGCAGGAAAACGAGCGGGCGCTGTGGCCGCGCGTGCTCGACGCTATCGGTCGATGACTTCCTCACGCGCTTTGCGGTACTCATCGTACGTTTGATGCGCGCTGGCCATGCAGTCCTCGAACTGCGACGGCGGGAGCCGTAGACATTCGTTGCGTTTGTTGTACTGCGCGTTCTCGTACAGCGCGCGGCTGCTACAGCCGGACATCGCCAAGATGACGCAGAGAATAGCGACTCCTCGCATCACCGCTGACGCGCTAAAATCTGGAGGATTTTCTCGAGCTCCGGTCGTGAAACGGGCTTGTTCAGCACGGGCCGATCGCGATACAGCCCCGTTTTCGGGCGCGTCAATCCATGGCCCGTGACGAACGCGAACGGGATGTCGCGCGCGACGAGCTTTTCCACCACCGGGTGCACGTCTTGACCGCCGATCTCCACGTCGAGCAATGCGGCATCGAAGGCGCCCGAATCGGCGAATTCGACGGCGTCGGCGACACGGTTTGACACGTGCGCGACCTTGCATCCGGATCGCTCGACGAGATCACGCAACAACTGCGCGATGTGGTCGACATCCTCGACGACAAAAACCTGCAACCCCTGCAACTCGTTTTTCTCCATCAGACAACTTTACTCCAGCGCTCAACGTGGGTCGAGCGAGGCGAGCACCTTCGCCAGTGCCGCCTTGTCCACTGGCTTCCCCAGCGTCGGATGCCGCTCGAATCCCGGTTGCACTAACTGGTACCCGGTGAGAAACGCGAACGCAATGCCCCTGCGGTCGAGTATTTCGGCCACTGGATAAGCATTGGCGCCCGTCAAGTTGATGTCGAGCAACGCGACGTCGACCGACGCGTGTGTGGCGGACTCAATGGCAGCATCCACATTCGTCAACGGTCCGACGACGTCGCATCCGAGTTCGTTGAGAAAGTCCTCCAGCAACATGGCAACCAGCATCTCGTCCTCGACCAATAACACACGCAGACCGGCCGGAAGGCTCATTCGTCGTCATCCAAGCGGGCGGATAATTTGAAATGGATTCCGGCGGGCAGGAACTCAAGCGACACGTCGGCGCCCAGTTCCGCGCGCAATCCGCCTTCAATCAACCGGGATCCAAACCCGCGGCGCGCCGGCTCGCTGACCTTCGGCCCGCCGGACTCCGTCCAGTCGAAGTGCAAGGTCCGAACCGCATCGGCAATCTTCAATTTCCAGGAAACGGAGACGCGCCCGC
>CAYXYM010000256.1:0-4894 GCA_964469285.1 uncultured Gammaproteobacteria bacterium
GCACCGCGCGATTCTGTTTTGCATCGCATTGTTCGCGTTCGCTGCCGTCGCGTGCCTGTTCGTCGACCAGACGCGGGGTCGCGCGTCAGCCGTGGCAGCAGATGCTATGGACGCGCGAGCGCGAATGTAGCCTGGCAGAGCACGACGGTCTTGCCCGCGCCGTTCGCGGCGCGCGCCGAGACCTGCGCGAGCGTCGCGGTCCGTTCGACGATTCGCGCGTCGACGTCAAGCCACTGCTCGGTAGGGGTGACCGGCCGGACGAAGGTCGTATTGATCTGCGTGGACACGCCGAGGAAGCCGACCAGGAAACACAGCGGGCCCATCGTGTTGTCGATTGCGGCGATGATCATCCCGCCCTGCATGAAACCCAGCGGATTCTGGTAATCCTGCTTGACGGGAAATCGCGCGGAGAGCGACGCGCTATCCGCATCGAACGCGGTGAAATGACCGCCGAGCGTGTGGAAAATGCGCGGCGGAATCTCGAGCGGCACGGGCGCTGCGGCTGCAATCTGATGCAGCCGGGCGAGCAGGTCCGTGTTCAGTACATCGTCGATGAAATCACCCGGCCAATCAGGACGCCGGCGAGGAACAGCACGACGAACAGCGTGAGCAGCATGCCAACCATTCGGCCAACCGAGGTGCCCGCGTGTCGGCTCAATCCGAACGCATGCGCACAGCGGCCGACAACGAGCACGGCGCCTGCCCAATGCAGCGTCGCCGGCTGAATCGGACCGAGCTCGACAAGCAACATCAGCACCAGCGCAAGCGGTATGGTTTCTGTCGCATTGCCGTGCGCGCGAATCGCTTTCGCAAGCTGACGCTCATCACCTGTGCCGATGCCGACCTTGAACTTCCACCGGAGCCGAACGACGCGCACCGTGAGGCCGACGACGAGCAACGCGAGTAAGGCAGCGTAAAGCGGAGTGATTGTGAGTCCCGTCATTTACTCACCTGTAAGAATGAGGCAGTTCATCGGGTTTGCGCAGATAGCGATCACGCAACTCCGTCTGCCGGCTGACCAGCGGAATTGCCGCGCCGTTAATGAATACCGCGACTGGATAGCTCGATAGTTCCAGCGGGTCGCCGTCCCAAACGACCAGGTCGGCGTCCTTGCCCTCCTCGAGCGTCGCGTCGATACCGAACGCGCGCGCACCTGCCACTGTGGTCGCGGCGAGCGCGACGTCCCACGGCAGGCCACGCGCAACGGCGTTGCCCGCCGCCTGGCGCAAATTCCGTGCGTTGTGCGAATCATTGGTCCCGAACGCAACCGTCACGCCGGCGGCGTGCAGGCGCGCCGCGTTCTCACCCGTCGCGCGCAACAGTTCAAAAGTGCCCGGCAAATTCACGAGAGGGTCCACGATGACCGGCACGGACTCCGCCGCGAGCTGGTCGGCGACCAACCATGCTTCGGCGCCGCCCGCCACGATGACGCGCAGCTTGAACTCGCGCTTCAGGCGTAACAGCGCCTCAATGTCGGCGGCGCGGTGCACGAGTGCGACGATGGGAATGTCGCCCGCGAGCACTGGCTGCAAGGCTTCGAGGTCGAGCCGCGAACGCGTGTATGCGCGGCGCGCGCCGCGTTCGAATGCCGAGCGGTTGCGCGCGTAATCACGTGCGTCCGTAAGTACCTCACGGAGTTCGAGCATCGCGGCGGCGCGCGAACCGCCCGAGAGCGACGCACCACGTTCGCCGAGCTGAACGGCGAGCGCCGCGGGGCTCTTCTCGAGCCAGTCACCCGCGCCCCCGAGGTTGATGACGATGGCTTGCCCGCCAATCAAGTGACCGTGCGCGCGCGGCGCGACGACCGAGCGTGTGACGCCCTCGATTCGATTGACCGCAATGACCTCCGAACGCGGGTTGACCGCGTCGGCAACGTTCAGCGCGGCGCCATACGCGGTGTCTTCCGCGGTCGAGTCGTTCGTGCCGTCGACCGCGCCGATTTCCACGATGCCCATCTGGCCCCAGGCGTCGAACAGCCCAGGCGTCACGACAAGCCCGTCGCCGGCGATGATGCGTGCGCCGTCGGGCGCCGCAATCCCGCTGCCGATCGCGCGCACGCGGCCATCGACGATCACGACGGTCGCATTATCGAGCGTGCCGGCGCGCGTCATGGTGTGGACCGTAGCGCCCGTGATGGCAACCGTCTCGGCGGCGGCGTTGCCGGATACGACCGCGAGTACCGCGGCGACGGCAAAAAAACGACCGTTCATCGTGCACCTCCCGTGTGGACGCCGAGTTCGAAGTCGGTGCGCGGTTGGCGCTCCGGATCCCCTCGGTCGTAGGCGCGCGCACCGTCGATGAACACGATTTCGGCCCGGGCGTACACGCTGAACGGGTCGCGGTCCCACAACACGACGTCGCCGCGCTTGCCAACTTCAAGGCTCCCGGTTTCATCGGCGACTCCTAGCGACTGCGCATTGTTCAGCGTGATCCAACGGATCGCGGTTTCGGGGCCGATGTCGAGCCCGACGCGACGGCCCGCGGCCATCGCTTTCGCGGCCTCCTGGTTCAGGCGCTGGATGCCGACGTCGGAGTCCGAGTGAACGATGGCGCAGGCACCCGCGGCCTCGACCATCGCGATGTTCTCGCGGATGCCGTCCCACGCTTCAAGCTTGAAGCCCCACCAATCAGCCCACATCGACGAGCACACGCCCGCCTCCGCAAGGCGATCCGCAATCTTGTACGACTCGACCGCGTGATGGAATGAGGTGATCTTGTAGCCGAACTCGTCGGCGATATCGAGCATGACCGCCATCTCGTCCGCGCGGTAGCAATGATTGTGTACGAGGATCTCACCGGCGAGCACGCCCGCGAGCGTCTCGAGTTGCAGGTCGCGTTTCGGTGGCTCATCACCGTCGAGTTTCTTGCGGTAGTCGGCCGCCGCAATCCACGCCGAGCGGTAGCCGGCGACGTTGCCCATGCGCGTCGACGGCGCGCGCCCTTTGCCGCCGTAAACGCGCTTCGGATTCTCGCCGCAGGCCATTTTCATGCCGTAAGGGGCGCCGGGGAATTTGATGTCCTGCACCGTGCGCCCCGGGAGGTTGCGCACCGTCACGCTGCGGCCACCGATCAGGTTCGCGGAGCCGGGCAGGATTTGCAGCGTCGTCACGCCGCCCTCGAGCGCACGCACAAAGCCGGGGTCCTGTGCCCAAACCGAATGCTCGGCCCAGACTTCCGCTGTATTCGGCGCGCTTATTTCGTTGCCGTCGGAATGCGCCTCGGTCCACGGAGACGGATAAACGCCGAGGTGCGAGTGGTTGTCGATGAGGCCGGGTGTCACCCATTTGCCGCTCGCATCGATGACGCGCGTGCCTTGCGGGGCGTTGACGCCTTCGCCGATTTGCGCGATACGGCCATCGACGAGCAACACGTCGGCGCCCTCAAGGCGCTTGCCGTCCCCGGTGAGGACGGTTGCGTTCTGCAACAACACGGCCTCGGGCGGTAGGGGCTTGTAGGTCGACGGGAACGGCGCCTCGGCGAACACCGCCGACGAGACGGACAGAATGATGAAGAGCAGAAACAGTCGCATGCGAACCTCCAGTAAGCCGTCGCGTCATTAAGAGGCAAGCGCGGGCGGTGGGTCAAGCTTGCTAAGATTGCGCGATGATTTCGCTCGGCACGCCCGGAAGCCGCACCGCCACGCGCCTCCTCTTGCTCGGGAGCGGCGAACTCGGCAAGGAAGTGGCGATTGAGGCGCAGCGCCTCGGCGTCGAAATAATCGCCGCGGACCGCTATGCCGACGCGCCGGCGATGCAAGTGGCACATCGGTCAGAGGTTATTGACATGCTCGACGGCGCGGCACTCGAAGCGCTGGTCGAGCGCGTAAAGCCGTCGCTCATCGTGCCCGAAGTCGAAGCCATCGCCACCGCGACCCTCGTCGCGCTCGAGCGCGCGGGCCATACCGTGATTCCGACCGCGAACGCCGCGCGCCTCACGATGGACCGCGAGGGCATCCGACGGCTCGCAGCGGAAGCGCTTCGCCTTCCGGTGTCGACCTATCGGTTCGCGGGCTCCGAGGACGAGTACAAGGCCGCCGTCGCCGAAGTCGGCATACCGTGTGTGGTGAAGCCCGTGATGAGTTCGTCCGGCAAGGGCCAGAGCACTGTCCGCGCGGCGCGCGACGTCGAACCAGCATGGTCGACTGCGCAGCACGGCGGGCGGGCCGGTGCCGGTCGCGTGATCGTCGAAGGCTTCATTGATTTTGATTACGAGATCACCCTGCTGACCGTGCGGCACGCGGGCGGCACCTCGTTCTGCGCCCCCATCGGGCACCGCCAGGTCGATGGCGACTACCGCGAGTCGTGGCAGCCGCACGTCATGAGCGAGGCCGCGCTGGACAAGGCGAAGGCGGCTGCGCGCGCAGTCACGGACGCGCTCGGCGGCCGCGGACTGTTCGGCGTGGAGTTCTTCGTGAAGGGCGACAAGGTCTGGTTCAGCGAAGTCTCCCCTCGCCCGCATGACACCGGTCTTGTTACGCTGATTTCACAGGACCTTTCGGAGTTCGCGCTTCACGTACGTGCAATTCTCGGGCTCCCGATTCCCGAGGTCGTGCAATACGGCGCATCCGCATCCTGCGCAGTTGTCGTCGCGGGTCACGCGACCGGCATCGCGTTCGGCGGTGTCGATGCCGCGTTGGCGGAGCCGGGGACCGCGCTGAGACTGTTCGGCAAGCCGGCCGTGCAAGGCAAACGGCGCATGGGTGTGACGCTCGCGCGCGCGAACGACGTGGCGACGGCGCGTGCGAAAGCGGTGCGCGCGATGCGCGCGCTCACGGTCAACGAGGGTTGCAGCATTCTTGAATTGAAGGAGGAATAGCGATGCCATCATTCGACGTCGTATCTGAAGTTGATATGAACGAACTGACCAACGCGGTGGACCAAGCGATGCGCGAAAT
>CAYXYM010000257.1:0-3817 GCA_964469285.1 uncultured Gammaproteobacteria bacterium
TGCGACGAAATGGGCGCCGTCCTGCGGCGGGCCGCCTTCTCCCCGAACATCCGCGAGCGGCTCGATTTCTCGTGCGCGTTCTTCGGCGCCGACGGCCGGCTCGCCGCGCAGGCCGCCCACATTCCGGTCCATCTCGGCAGCATGGCCTTCGCGATGACGGCGCTTGCGGGCGGCCGGGACTGGCGCCCCGGCGAGGCCGTCATTTTCAACGACCCGTTTCTCGGCGGCACACACCTGCCCGATGTAACCCTCGTGCTGCCGGTATTTCTCGATGGCGATCTCATCGGCTTCGTCGCGAACCGTGCGCACCACGCGGACATCGGCGCGGACACGCCCGGCTCGATGCCGCTGTCCACGACGCTCGCCGAGGAGGGCATTGTGATCGAGCCGCAGCCGTTCGATGAGCGCTCGCTGACCGCGCTGGCGGCACGCCTCGCCAATCCGCGGCGCGCGCGCGGCGACTTTTCCGCCCAGGCGAGCGCGAATGCCGCGGGCGCGGACCGCATCAGCGCCCTTGCGGTGCGCATGGGCCGCGACGCATTTGCCGGCGCGATTGTCGAACTCGACGCCTACGGCGCGCGTTCCGCCGCGGCCGCGCTGTCGGCGCTTCCCGACGGTGAGTACCGGTTCACCGATTGGCTGGACGACGACGGTGCGGGTACTGAAGATTTACCGATTGCCGTCCTGCTGACCGTGGCGAGTGGCCGTATTACCGTGGATTTCGAGGGCTCGGCGGCGCAGTGTCGCGGTAACCTGAATTGCCCGTTGCCGGTCACGGCGGCCGCCGTCTGGTACGCGTTTCGCTGCCTGATGCCGGACGGCGTGCCGGCATGTGCTGGCGCCTTTGACGCGATTACGCTGCGCGCGCCGGAACATTCGATTGTCAACGCCGCGCGGCCTGCTGCCGTCGCGGCGGGCAATGTCGAAACCAGCCAGCGCATCGTGGACGCGGTGCTCGGTGCGCTTGCGCAGGCCGTGCCGGAGCGGGTGTGTGCCGCGGCGCAGGGGACGATGAACAACGTCGCGCTCGGCGGCCGCGGCGCCGATGCGTGGGATTATTACGAGACACTTGGCGGTGGCTTGGGTGGCCACGCACGCGGCGCGGGTCTGTCCGCGGTGCAGGCGCACATGACCAACACGCTGAACACCCCGGCCGAGGTCCTGGAACTTGAGTTGCCGCTGCGCATTCGCGAACACGCCGTCCGGCGTGGCTCGGGCGGGGCCGGCCGGCACCGCGGCGGCGATGGCCTGGTGCGCGAAATCGAGTTCCTCGCGCCGGCGACGGCAACGCTCCTGACCGAGCGCCGGCGGCGCGGGCCGTGGGGGCTGGCGGGCGGGGAGGACGGGGCGCCGGGTCGCAACACCCTCAACGGAGACGCCTTACCCGGCAAGTGTTCGATCAAGGTCGCGGCGGGCGACCGCTTGCGCATCGAGACCCCCGGTGGCGGAGGCTGGGGTATTTAGGCATTCGTTATATAATCCACCGATGAATCCAATACTGAAGCTGGTCGCAGTTCTGACTGCGGGCATCATGCTGTCGGGCTGTGCAGCGCTCCTCATCGGCGGGGCGGCGGCCGGCGGCTATTACGTCGGCAAAGACGAGCGCAGCGCCGGCGAGATCACCGACGACGGCGTAATCACGGCGGCCGTGAAGTCACGCTACATCGGCGACGATCTCGTGAAGGCCCGCAAAATCAATGTCGATACGTTCCGTCGTGTCGTGTACCTGGACGGTACCGTCGAGAGCGCCGAGGCGCGCGAACGCGCCATCGAGCTCGCGCGCGGCGTGAGTAACGTCACCCGCGTGGTGGCGGACAAACTGACAATCGAATAAGAGGTGTGGTGATGGATGTAATGGAACGAATCAAGACGACGGTCGACGGCGCGCCGATTGTGTTGTTCATGAAGGGTACGCCCGATTTTCCGCAATGCGGTTTTTCGAGCAGCGTTGTTCAGGCGTTGAAGGCGGTCGATGCGAAATTCGATTCGGTGAACGTGCTTGATGACCCCGAAGTGCGCGCGAACCTGCCGCGTTACGCGAATTGGCCGACCTTCCCTCAGCTTTATGTCCAGGGCGAACTGCTCGGCGGATGCGACATCGTGGTCCAGATGTACAAAAACGGCGAGTTAAAGCAGGAAGTCGACAAGGCGCTCGCGCGCTAATTGCCCTAGCCGCGGTTGCCCAGGGCGGCGTACACACTAGACATCTGATTGACCAGCAGGCAGAACAGGTCCGCTGTCTGCTCCGCGTCGTAAACCGCAGAATGCGCCTCGCGCGCATCCCACTTCATGCCAACCGCCTCGACCGCGCGCGCGAGCACGGTCTGCCCGACCGCAATGCCCGCGAGCGTCACCGTATCGAATGAACTGAATGGGTGAAACGGGCTGCGTTTGATGCCGGTGCGTTCGATGGCGGCGTTCAGAAACGCGAGGTCGAACCACGCGTTGTGACCGACCAGGATTGCGCGCGTGCAATCGGCTTCCTTGACCGCACGCCGCACCTCACGGAACACGCGTCGCAACGCCTCTTCCTCGGGTAGCGCGGGTCGCAGCGGGTGATACGGGTCGATGCCGGTGATTTCGAGCGATGCGGGCTCGAGGTTTGCACCCGGGAACGGCTGCACGTGGTACGCGGTGGTTGAGTGCCGCTTCAGCTGGCCGTCGCGGTCAAGCTCGAGCGTGACGCACGCGATTTCCAGTAGCGCGTCGGTGCGCGCGTTGAAGCCGCCGGTCTCAAGGTCGATGACCACCGGTAGAAATCCACGAAAACGGGTGGCAATGGGGGAACGCGGCGACTCGGAATTCATGCGGCGCAGCTTAACAGTAATTGTGGGAGCGGCGCCTTCGCGCCGCGATTAAGAAGTGAGCCGCCAGAGGACTGTTTCATTCGCCCGCAACGGCACGACCGCACCGTCGCCGAACGCATACGTCGCCGGTGGCTTCCACGATTCTCGTGTGAGCGTTACCGTCCCCTGGTTGCGCGGCAAGCCGTAGAAATCTGCACCGTGCTGCGCCGCGAATCCCTCGAACCTGTCCAGGCGACCCGCCGCGTCGAACACTTCCGCATAAAGCTCGAGCGCGGCGTGCGCGGTATAGATGCCGGCGCAGCCGCAACCACTTTCTTTGTCCGCGCGCGTGTGCGGTGCGCTGTCGGTGCCGAGGAAGAACTTTGCGTCACCCGATGTTGCAGCGGCGACGAGCGCCTCGCGGTGGTGCGCGCGCTTCAACACGGGCAGGCAGTAGTAATGCGGACGCAGGCCGCCGTGGAACAGGTCCGCGCGGTCGTGCAACAGATGGTGCACGGTGATCGTCGCGGCGATTGGTGCCGGGGCCTCGCGCACGAACTCGACTGCGTCTTTCGTCGTCGCGTGCTCGAGTACGACTTTCAATGTCGGCAGGCGTGCAATGAGCGGCGCGAGTACGCGTTCGATGAACACGGCTTCACGATCGAACGGGTCGACCTTGGGATCCGTGACTTCGCCGTGCACGAGCAGGGGCATGCCGCATTCGGCCATCGCCTCAAGTGCGGGCATCGCTTTCTTGATGTCGGTGACGCCCGCGTCGGAATTTGTGGTCGCGCCGGCAGGGTAGAGCTTCACGGCGTGCACGAAGCCGCTGTCTTTCGCGGCGCGGATTTCTTCGGCGCCGGTGTTGTCGGTCAGGTACAGCGTCATCAGCGGCTCGAACGACGCGCCGTCCGGCAGCGCGGCGACGATCCGGTCGCGGTAGGCGCGCGCGAGCGCGACGGTGGTGACGGGCGGTTTGAGGTTCGGCATCACGATGGCGCGGGCGAACTGCGCGGCGCTGTGCGGGAGGA
>CAYXYM010000258.1:0-3374 GCA_964469285.1 uncultured Gammaproteobacteria bacterium
TTGCGGCGAAATCTTCAGGGAATGCGTATGCATGTCCCACAAGCCGGGAACCGCGAACTGGCCGGCGCCGTCGACGACGCGCAATCCTGCGAACGACAGCTCATCGGTGCCAGCCGGCGTAATCGACTCGATTCTGCGGGCGCGCACGACGATGTCCTGCCTCACCCGTAACGTCCCTGTCAAAACATCAACGACGTCGACATTCCGCACGACAAAGTCGCCGGGTACGCCGACCTGGGGCGTCTCCGGTAACGGGACGAGCAGCAGTCCGGCGACCGCCAAGAGCAAAGCGCTGACGCTCGCTAATACCCACCTTGTTATTTTCTTTTTGCGCATTATTCCGTTTCGCTCCGCATTTGAGGCTGGCATCCGTACAAGATTGGTTATAGCATATGTGGCTATGGCTGATATAGAAACCCGAATGCTGGACCGCGAGCTCAAAAAGGGCTCCGCGGAGCTGATTATCCTGTCAATCGTCGAAGGGCGCGCGCGCCACGGCTACGAGATCAGCAAACTCATCGACGCCCGCTCCGGCGGCGAGCTTACTTTTCACGTCGCGTCGCTGTATCCCCTGCTCTATCGTCTCGAGGAACGCGGCTGGCTACGCGGCCGCTGGGTCGAGAAACCCGGTGAACGGCGGCGGCGATTCTACAGCCTGACCGCGGAGGGGCAACGCGTGCTCGAGCGGCAACGGGAAACCTGGAAGCGGTTCGTCCACTCGATTTCATTGATTACCGGAGTTCGTCATGCATGATTGGAGAGCGGTGCTCGGCGCCCGACTCGCGAGTCTCCGCTTGGATCCCGCGCGCGAAGCGGAAATCATCGAGGAGCTGTCGGCACACCTCGACCAGCGGTACCGGGACCTGTTGGGCGACGGGCACGCGCCCGCCGCGGCCATTCAAATCGCCGAAAATGAATTGCTCGACACTGACGCCCTGGCGGCGTACATGCGGCCATTGCGGCAATCAAACCGACCGCTACCGATATCGCCTGGCGCGCCACGCACCCGACTGTTTGCCGACCTCTGGCAGGATCTGCGCCTCGCCGGCCGCATGCTGCGCAAGCAGGGCGGCCTGACCGCAGCAGCTGTCTTGACGCTCGCTCTGGGCATCGGCGCAACCGGCGCAATTTTCTCGCTGGTCGACACAGTGCTGTTGCGCGACTTACCGTTCCCCGCTCCCGAACGCCTGATAACGATTTCCGAGAGCACCGACGCAACGCCGGCGAGCCTGGTATCGCCACTCAACCTTCGGGACTGGCAGCGCAGGAATCGGTCTTTGGACGAAATCGGTGGTTTCCGACCCTTCGTCGGCGCGATGGTCATGAGCGGCCCGGGCGGATCGGAGACGGTTCCCCGTCAATGGGTTACAGAGGGCATTTTCCGCGCGCTTGGCGTCAGCCCGATTGTTGGCAGGACTTTCCTGCCCGAGGACGACAGGTCGCAGTCTCGGATGGTCGTGCTCGCCGAAGCGTATTGGCGGAACCGCTTCAACGCCGACGCGTCAATCATCGGCGACGCTATCCGCCTCGACGGGCAGGATTTCACGATTGTAGGGGTCATGCCGGACGAAGCGCAGGTGCTCGGGCGCACGAGCGTGTGGGCGTTGGTCTCGATTCAGGACGCACCTGCCGGCGCGCGCGCGGCCTATGCGTTCAGCACAATTGCGCGTCTTCGGGCCGGTGTGTCGGAAGAGGCTGCGCAAGCCGATCTCGCGAACATCGCCGCGGACCTTGCGCGCGAGTACCCGGCGACAAACGAGGGCCGTGGCGTCGCGCTTGAACCGCTGCGCGACGCCGTGCTGGGCGCCGATTTGCGACGGAGTTCGCTGTTGTTTCTTGGAATCGTCGGCCTCGTGCTGCTCATCTGCTTTGCGAACATCGCAAATCTATTGCTCACGCGCACCGCAGCGCGCGGCCATGAACTTGCAATCCGCGCCGCGCTCGGCGCCGACCGAGGGCGCCTGCTGCGTCAGTTCTGGACCGAGAACCTCGTGTTGTCGCTGCTCGGCGGACTCGCGGGTCTCGTCATCGCCGGCGCATTGCTACACCTTGCGCCATCGGTCATCCCAACCGCGTTGCTGCCTGCAGGCATCGCGCTCTCGTTGGATGCGCGGATTGTCGTATTTTGCGGCGTCGCGGCCGTCGTTGTCGGTATCTTGTTCAGCCTTGCCTCGGCATCTCAGGTCGTGGCGCTGTCGTCGCAACAGGGTGCAGCCGGGAGCCGCGTTACGGATCGATCCAGCACCACCCGCGAGCTTCTCGTCGTCGGCCAGGTCGCGACCGCGGTCGCGTTGCTGTACTGCGCCGGCCTGCTGTCGCGCACGCTGATTGCGCTCGACGATGTCGACCCCGGCTACCAAGCGGAGAGCGTACTCAGTCTGCTGGTCGACCCGCACTCGCGAATTTATCCGACGCCCGAAGCGCTACTGCAGTTCTACCGCGACGTCGAAACCGAGATTGAGGGGCTTTCATCGGTCGCGGGCGCCGCGTGGAGCAGCGGCCTACCATTGGGCCTGTCGCAAACAGGCCCGCGGTTCTTCGAGGTTGCCGGCGAGCCCGCACCGACGCCGGCCCAGCGACCGGTCACCCAGTTCCAAACGGTGAGCGGCGATTATTTCCAGACGCTCGGCCAGCCCCTGCTGACTGGACGCACGTTCGACGCGCGCGACGCGGCAGAGGGCGTGCCCGTCTGCATCGTGAACGAAGCGTTCGCCCATACCTATCTCGCCGGACGACCGGCGGTTGGTGAACGGGTCTCCAGGTGGCTTTCGGACACCGCCGACGTGGAGCCGGCCGTGTGCGAGATTGTCGGCGTCGCCGGCAACACGCGGACCGAAGCAGACGAAATTGGGGCAGCTGCGCAGATGTACGTGCCGCTCACCCAGTTCACGCCCGGTGACATCTACCTGCTCGTTCGCCCGGCGGCCGGCGAGGCACAGGCGCTCGCCGCTTCTGTGCGCGCAGCGATTGGTCGCATCGACCGAGAGCAGCTGGTCGGGGTGCGGCACGTCAACACCTTGGACGCAATCGGCCGAGAGGCGACCGCCGCCTATCGATTCCGCGCAACGTTGGTCGTGACTTTCGGCGCGCTCGCGCTGGTACTCGCGGTGGTCGGCCTGTTCGGGATTCTTGCGTATTCGGTCCAGCGTCGCTGGCGGGAATACGGCGTGCGCAAAGCGCTCGGCGCGTCGGCCCGCGACGTCGGCGTCCTGATTGCCCGCAGCGCCGTCCGGCTGGTCGTGCCCGGAGTCATCGTGGGTGCAGTCGTCGCGCTTGTCATCGGGCAACTGCTCGGCGCGTTGCTGTTCGGCGTACGCGCATTCGACCCCACGACGCTGCTGCTGGTACTCGTCGTGCTCGCGATGACTGCGGCA
>CAYXYM010000259.1:0-5142 GCA_964469285.1 uncultured Gammaproteobacteria bacterium
CCGCGCCGCGCCCGGCTCAGCTCAGGCGGCGAGCTCGTCCAGTGCCTTCTGGAAGCGGTTGGCGTGGCTGCGCTCGGCCTTGGCCAGCGTCTCGAACCAATCCGCGACTTCATCGAAGCCTTCGTCGCGCGCGTCTTTCGCCATGCCCGGGTACATGTCGGTGTACTCGTGCGTCTCGCCCGCAATCGCGGCCTTCAGGTTGTTTCCGGTCGGACCGATCGGTAGACCGGTGGCGGGGTCGCCGACGGCTTCGAGGTATTCGAGGTGCCCATGCGCGTGGCCGGTCTCGCCTTCGGCGGTCGAGCGGAACACCGCGGCGACGTCGTTGTAGCCCTCGACGTCGGCTTTCGACGCGAAGTACAGGTAGCGGCGATTCGCCTGCGACTCGCCTGCGAAGGCGTCTTTCAGATGCTGCTCGGTCTTGCTGCCTTTCAAGCTCATAAACGGGTCTCCCAATGGTTTAGACGTGGTCTAAAACTGATATAGGGAATCTACTGCCCCGTGTGAAGCCCGTCAACCGCTGCTAAAATCTCGCCCCATGGCGAAAACGCAGACCGAACAAGCACCTGACTTTGAAACCGCGCTCAAGGAACTCGAAGCCCTCGTCGAAAAAATGGAGTCGGGGGACCTGCCGCTCGAGCAGGCGCTTAAATTGTTCGAACGCGGCGTCGAGTTGACCCGGACCTGCCAAGCGTCGCTGAAGCAGGCGGAGCTCAAAGTCGAGCAACTCATCGAGCGCGGCGGTCATGCGGAGCTCGTCCCGCTCGACGACGCCGGCGCCGACGCCTGAGATGTCGTTTTCGGCCCGTGCCGGGGCCTACCAGTCGCGCGTCGAATCGGCGATGGAGCGATGGCTGCCGAACGCCGACACGATTCCGACGCGATTGCACGAGGCGATGCGCTACGCGGTCCTCGGCGGCGGCAAGCGCGTCCGACCCCTGCTGATTTACGCGACCGGCGAAACGCTCGGCATCGCACCCGAGCGCCTGGACCCCGCGGCCGCCGCCATCGAAATGATCCACGCCTACTCGCTGATCCACGACGACTTGCCTGCGATGGACGATGACGACCTGCGTCGCGGTCGACCGACTTGCCACCGTGCATTCGATGAAGCGACCGCGATTCTTGCCGGCGATGCGCTGCAGGCGCTCGCGCTCGAAGTGCTCGCCTGTGACCCTGCCATTGGCGTGACGCCCACGCAGCGCGCCGAGATGCTCACGATCCTCGCGCGCGCGAGTGGTTCCCGCGGCATGGCCGGCGGCCAGGCGATTGACCTTGAGGCGGAGCGCACGACGCAGTCGCTCGCGGACCTCGAGGCGATGCACGCGCTGAAGACGGGCGCGTTGATGTCTGCCGGCATTCTGCTCGCGCTGCAGACGGGAGGTGACCGCCCAGAGGCAGAGCGCAGCGCGCTCACGCGCTTTGGCAAGGCGATCGGACTCGCGTTCCAAGTGCGCGACGACATCCTCGACGTCGAAGGTGCGACCGAGGTACTTGGCAAGCCGCAAGGCTCCGACGCGCGCCACGAGAAGTCGACCTTCCCGGCCTTGCTCGGGCTCGATGGCGCGAAAAGCCGAGTTGCCGAGCTGAAGGCGGAGGCGCTGGCCGCGCTCGAAGTGTTTGGAGACGCAGCGGAGCCACTGCGGTGGATGACCGCTTACATCGTCGACCGGGACTACTGAGGGCCGAAAGCGCCGCTCCTACCTTGTATAATGTGCGGCTTGAACGATTCCGCCCAATTCCCGCTGCTCGCCCGCGTCGATAGCCCTGCCGATCTTCGACAGCTCGACGAAGACGACCTGCCCGCGCTCGCGACCGAACTGCGCCGCTACCTGGTTGAGAAACTCAGCCACGGCGGCTGCCATTTTGCCGCAAACCTCGGCACCGTCGAACTTGCGATCGCATTGCATTATGTCTACGAGACACCGGACGACCGGCTCGTCTGGGACGTCGGCCACCAGGCGTACCCTCACAAAATCCTGACCGGACGCCGCGACGCGCTGTCGACGATCCGCCAACGCGGCGGACTCGCGCCATTCCCGACGCGCGACGAGAGCGAGTACGACACGTTCGGCGTCGGCCACTCGTCAACCTCCATCAGCGGCGCACTCGGCATGGCGATCGGCGCAGCGCTCGCCGGCAGTGAACGACGCGCTGTCGCGATCATCGGCGATGGCGCGATGACCGCCGGCATGGCGTACGAAGCGCTGAATCACGCCGGTGCGCTCGACGCGAACATCCTCGTGGTGTTCAACGACAACGACATGTCCATCTCGCCGAATGTCGGCGCGCTCTCGAACTACCTCGCGAAAATGCTGTCCGGAAAGCTGTACGCGAACCTGCGCGAAGGCAGCAAGAAAGTCCTGGGCCTCATGCCGACGGTCTGGGAGCTCGCGCGGCGCTCCGAGGAGCACATGAAGGGCATGGTGTTGCCCGGCACGCTGTTCGAAGAGTTCGGCATGAACTACATCGGCCCGGTCGATGGCCACGACCTGCCGACCCTCGTGAAGACGCTACGCAACGTGCGCGGGCTCGACGGCGCGCAGTTCCTGCACGTGGTGACCCGCAAGGGCAAGGGTTACGAGCCCGCGGAGGCCGACCCGGTACTGTGGCATGCGCCAAGTGCATTCGACCCGGACACCGGCGCGATCAAGCCGAAGACGCCGGGGAAACCAACGTACACGCAGGTCTTCTCGACGTGGATTTGCGACATGGGTGCTGCGGACGAACGACTCGTTGCGATCACGCCCGCGATGCGCGAGGGCTCCGGCCTCGTCGAGTTCGAGAAACAGTTTCCAGACCGGTACTTCGACGTCGGGATCGCCGAGCAGCATTCGGTCACGCTCGCCGCGGGATTCGCGTGCGAGGGGCGCAAGCCGGTCGTCGCGATTTACTCGACGTTTTTGCAGCGCGCATACGACCAGCTCGTGCACGACGTGGTGCTGCAGCGCCTGCCGGTACTCCTCGCGATCGACCGCGCCGGCGTGGTCGGCCCGGACGGCCCGACGCACTCGGGTTCGTTCGACCACACCTACCTGCGTTGCCTGCCCGGCATCGTCGTCATGGCGCCGTCGGATGAAGCCGAGTGCCGCCGCATGCTGACGACCGGCTTTCACCACGACGGGCCGGCGGCCGTGCGCTATCCGCGCGGCAGCGGCCCCGGCGTCCCGGTGGACGCTTCGCTGGACACCCTCCCAATCGGCGAGGCGGAACTGCGTCGCGAAGGGCGCGGCACCGCATTGCTCGCGTTCGGTGCGGTGCTCGCGCCGGCGCTTGATGCCGCCGAGACGCTCGACGCGACCGTCGTGAACATGCGATTCGTGAAACCGCTCGACGAAGCGATGCTCGCGCGCATCGCCGACAGCCACGAGCTGCTCGTGACGATTGAGGACAGCGCCGTCGCCGGTGGCGCCGGCAGCGCCGTGAACGAATGGATGGCGCGCACGGGTCGCACGGGCCAGGTCCTGAACCTCGGCCTGCCTGACCGCTTTCTCGAACACGGCAGTCGCGAACAACTCCTTGCCGATGCAGGCCTCGACGCCTCCGGCATCACGGAATCGGTGCGCACGCGCGCCGGAGGAACCACACGATGAGCAGCATCGAAGACGTCCAGGGCCACCCCGATACGCGGATGATTCGCATCGACAAGGTCGGTATCAAGGACATTCGCCACCCGGTACGCATCGCGGATCGCGACGGCGGCGAGCAACACACAGTTGCGACATTCAATCTTTACGTGGACCTGCCCCACAACTTCAAGGGCACGCACATGTCGCGTTTCGTGGAGATTCTGAACCGCCACGAGCGTGAAATCTCCGTCAAGTCTTTCCGCGAAATGCTGACCGAGGTCACCGAGCGACTTGAGGCCGAAGTCGGCCACGTCGAAATGCGCTTCCCGTATTTCATAACGAAGGCCGCGCCGGTCTCGAAGGTCGAGAGCGTGCTCGATTATGACGTCTCGTTCCTCGGCGAGCGCCGCGACGGCGAGACCGTGGTGTGGGTGAAAGTCGTGGTGCCGGTCACGAGTCTGTGCCCGTGCTCGAAGCAGATTTCAGACTACGGCGCGCACAACCAACGGTCGCACATCACTGCACTCGTGCGCACCAGCTGTTTCGTGTGGATTGAAGAACTGATCGAGATGATCGAGGCCGAGGCGTCGTCGGAACTCTACGGGCTCCTGAAGCGCCCGGACGAGAAGTATGTGACGGAACGCGCGTACGACAACCCGAAATTCGTCGAGGACATGGTGCGCGACATCGCGGTGCGGTTCAACGACGATGACCGGATTCGCGCGTATGTGGTCGAATCAGAGAACTTCGAGTCAATTCATAACCACTCGGCTTATGCGCTCATCGAGCATGACAAGGATTCTTGAAAATATCGCGGCGCAAAGGCGCCGCTCCCACATTTATCTTTGAGCGGATTTTGCCAGTCGCTCCACCAGCGTCTGCAGAAACACCTTCGTAAACTTCAGCTGCGTCGCGGTCGACATCTGGTCGAGCCGTGTCGCGCGCACTTTCAACAGGTTCGATGGCTCCAGCGCGCCGATGGACGCGGTGCGCGGCTGGCCGATCAGCGCCATCTCACCGAAACAATCACCGGGCGTCAGCGAAGCGATACGCGTACCACCGCGCCACACGCCGGCCTCGCCGGTGATGAACACGTAGAAACAGTCGTCGACTTCGCCCTCGTTCACGATGAGCTCGCCGGTCGACGCCTGCACCCAGTCGCTGCCGCGCAGTAGCTCCCAAGTCTCTTCATACGTGAACTCGCGGAAAAAGCTCAAGTCCTTCACGAGCGCATGCCGCTCCTGTTCTGCGACCTCGGAGACGAGGCGCTCGAGTTCGCTGCCGGCCAGCGAGAGTTCCGTCGCCATCGCAAGCGCGTTGTTGTAGCGCTTGGTGATGTCCTTCTCGAGCGAGCGCAGCACCACGCGGTCGACCATCTCCGGTACTTCGGTGCGGTACGCCGACGGTGGCTCGGGGGTCTGGTTCACGATTTGCCAGACGAGTTCCGACAGGTTGTTGCCCCGGAACGGACGCCGGCCCGCGAGCAGCTCGTACATCACCACGCCGAGAGAGAAGATGTCGGACTGACCGGTGACGCGCGTGCCCTGCGTCTGCTCGGGCGACATGTAACTCG
>CAYXYM010000260.1:0-16061 GCA_964469285.1 uncultured Gammaproteobacteria bacterium
TCTGCAGATCCGCAGGCCACGCCGCCCATCGCGTCCGAATGGCCGCCGAGAAACTTGGTGGCGCTGTGCACCACGAGGTCCGCGCCGAGCGCGAGCGGATTCTGGTTGACCGGCGTGGCGAAGGTATTGTCCACCACCACCGTCGCCCCCACCGCGTGCGCGGCTTTCGCCAAGCGCGCGATGTCGACGATTTTCAGCGTGGGGTTCGCCGGTGTCTCGAGGTAAAGCACGCGGCAGCCGTCGGCGACCGCGCGCTCGATCGCCGCATGGTCGTTGGTGTCGCAGAGCTCGACCTCGATACCGAAGCGCGGCAGGAATTCGATGAAGAGCTTATTGGTGCCACCGTAACTGTCCTTGATGCTGACCACACGGTCACCGGGCGAGAGCAGCGTGAACAGCGCGTTGCTGACCGCCGCCATGCCTGTCGCGAAACTGGTCGCGGCGGCGGCGCCCTCGAGCACCCGTACCTTTTCCTCGAACACGGCGACGGTCGGGTTCGTGTTGCGTGAGTAAACGTGGCCCGGCCGCTCCCCGAGCGCGACCGCACGCCAGTCGTCGAGGTTCGCGAACCCGAAGGTCACGCCATGGAATACCGGCGTGACGGTGACGCCCTCGGGACCGGTTTCCGGCTCGCCGCCCCACACCGCGCGCGTGGAGGCTCCCCAGCGCGCATCGTTGCGCGATACTTTATTGTCGTTCATCGCATTATTGTAGGACGCCTGGGAAAATGGAGCGGGTGATGGGAATCGAACCCACGTTAGCAGCTTGGGAAGCTGCAGTTCTACCATTGAACTACACCCGCGCGAGGCCTCCAGTATAATTCGCGGTCCCGATGAATATCCAGATTACCGTCAACGGCGCGCAGCGCCCGGTACCGAACGGCACGACCGTTGGCGCCCTCGTATCCTCGCTGGACCTCGGCGACCGACGCGTCGCCGTAGAGGTCAACGGCGCCGTCGTGCCGCGCGGCGCACATGCTGGCGCGATCCTCGCCGACGGCGACCGGGTAGAAATCGTGCACGCCATCGGCGGAGGCTGAATGAACAAAGATCAACTCACCATCGCCGGACACCGCTATTCGTCGCGGCTGCTCGTCGGGACCGGCAAGTACCGCGACCTCGACGAAACGCGTGCCGCGGTCGAGGCATCAGGTGCCGAGATCGTGACCGTCGCCGTGCGGCGCACGAACATCGGCCAGGACGCGGACGCGCCGAGCCTGCTCGACGTGCTGCCGACCGAGCGATACACCATGCTGCCGAATACCGCCGGTTGCTACACGGTCGACGACGCGGTGCGGACCTGCCGCCTTGCGCGTGAGCTGCTCGACGGTCATCCACTCACCAAGCTCGAGGTTCTCGGCGACGAGAAGACGCTGTACCCCGATGTCGTCGCGACGCTGAAAGCCGCCGAGATACTGGTCGCCGACGGTTTCCACGTGATGGTGTATACCTCCGACGATCCAATCATCGCGAAGCGGCTCGAGGAAATTGGCTGTGTCGCCGTGATGCCGCTCGCGGCGCCGATTGGCTCGGGGCTCGGCATCCAGAACCGCTACAACATTCTCGAGATCGTCGAAAACGCGAGAGTGCCCGTGCTTGTCGACGCCGGCGTCGGCACGGCGTCCGATGCCGCTATCGCGATGGAGCTCGGCTGCGACGGCGTGCTGATGAACACCGCCATTGCGCATGCGAAAGAACCCGTGCGCATGGCGCGTGCAATGCGCGACGCGGTCGCTGCGGGACGCGAAGCATTTCTCGCCGGGCGCATGCCGCGCCGCCGCTACGCGAATGCGTCGTCGCCGACGGACGGTCAGTTCTTTTGACGCTGCGCGCGGTGCGCAGCTTCGTGCGACGCGAGGGGCGCATGACGCCCGCCCAGGCAAATGCGCTGCGCGACGCATGGCCTCGCTACGGGCTCGATTACTCTCCAGAACCTATTGATTTAGATGATGTTTTTGGGCGACGTGCGCCGCGCGAGCTCGAAATCGGTTTCGGCAATGGCGACGCGCTGCTCGCACTCGCTGAGCGGCACCCCGAGCGCGATTTCATCGGCATCGAAGTTCACCGCCCCGGTGTGGGTTCGTTGCTCCGGCGTGCGGCTGCGCTCCCGCTGAATAACCTGCGCGTGTCGATGCACGATGCGACAGAAGTGTTGCGCGACCAGATCGCGCCCGCGTCGCTTTCCGCGGTGCGTCTGTACTTTCCGGATCCTTGGCCAAAGAAGCGCCACCACAAGCGACGCATCGTGCAACATGCATTCGTCGAACTCGTCGCGGACCGCCTCGTGGACGGCGGCCGATTTCATCTTGCGACAGATTGGGCGCCGTACGCGGACTGGATGCTGGAAGTGCTCGCACAATGCGACGCGCTCGAGAACGCGGATGCGGCGGGTGAATATTCGCCGCGCCCGGACGAGCGCCCCGTCACGCGCTTTGAACGACGCGGCGAGAAGCTTGGCCACTCGGTAAAAGACCTGAGTTATATACGTCGCGCGCGGCGTTGACGCACCCCACCACCGTGTCCATACTGAACTTCCAGTGGTAGTCGGCTGGTGTTCAACCGGCCAAGGTGTGTTCGATGCGTGATGATCCGTATCCACCGGTAGTAGGCGACTGGTACCGAAACCTGAAAGGCGAGATCTTCGAAGTCGTCGCGCTCGACGAAGAAGATGGAATGGTCAGCATTCAGTACTTCGACGGCAGCCTCGAAGCCACCGACATCGACTCATGGTTCGAGCTCTCGGTCGAACCCGTCGAACCGCCGGAAGATTGGTCAGGATCGCTCGATATCGAACGCGAGGATTACGGCGTTGATTTTGAGGAGACGCCGCCTACACCGTCGTGGAGCCAACCGCTGGATCAGCTTGAATAACAATCCGGCCATCGACCACCTGCGCGGGTAGCGGCCGCAGGTTCCGCCCCACGCACGGGCCGCCGACGCACAACCCGGATTCCACCTCGAAAATTGCCCCGTGCACAGAGCACATGATGAGCTCGCGGTTTTTCGTCATGAACGCGTCGGGCTTCCAGTTCAACGGATTCGCCTGGTGTGGACACGTGTTCAGGTACGCGTACACTCGCTCCCCGCGCCGTACGACGAAGCCGTCGTACAGTCCATCCGGAATCTCAAACCCGCGCGCTGCGCCGTCCTCGATTTCGTGCAAGGCACATACGTCGATCGTCATTGACGGTCAACCTCGGGCGCGCGCACCAGCGCCTCGGGGAATTTTCGCATCATGACGATGACCAGTGGCAATGCGGCAGCGGCGATAATCGCAGTCAGCGCGAAAAACGCCGCCCAGTTGCCGTCCAGCGAATCGACCATCCAACCACTCGACGCGGACAGCGTCACGCGGCCGAGATTACCGGCCGAAGCAAGCAGCGCGTACTGCGTCGCTGTGTACGCGACGTTGCAGAGACTCGATACGTAGGCCACAAATGCAACCGACGACAGCCCCATCATCAAGTTGTCCGCGACGACCGCGATCACGAACAACATCCAATCCTGGCCGGCGAGCGCGAGCAGTGAGTACAAAAGGTTCGTCGACGCCGCGAGAATACCCGCAATCAAAAGCGAGCGGAAAATGCCGATACGCGCGACCAGCACGCCGCCTGCGAGCACGCCAATTCCGTTCGCGATGAAGCCGTAGACCTTCATCACTTCGGCAATTTCCTCATAATCGAACCCGAGCTCACGATAGAACACGCCGCTCATGCGTCCCAGCAACGCATCGCCGAACTTAAAGAAGACAATAAAGAAAAGAATTAACAGCCAGCCGCGGCGGCGCATGAACTCGGCAAACGGCGCGATTACTGCGCCGTAAAGCCACGTGACCACGTCGCCCGTCCACGCGCCGAGTCCGCGCACACGGTGGATCAGTCTCGCAACTTCGCGCTCGTGCTCGACCGTGTCCTGCGGCGGACGGTACGCAGGCTCCGGGCTCATCAGAATCGCTGCCATGCCAATCGACACGCCGAATGCAAGCACGAAGTAAGCGACGTTCCAACCGAACGCCTGCGCGAGCAGCAGCCCGCCGGCGCCGCCGACGAGCGTACCGCCAAGATGCCAACCCCAAATCGCGACCGCCGAGCCCGCGCCGTATTGTTCGGGCTCGAGCACATCGACACGATACGCGTCTATCACGATGTCCTGCGTCGCCGAGCTGAAAGTCACGAACACCGCCGCGAGCGCAACCGCGTGCAAGTTCAATGACGGTTGCACGAACGACATCGTCACGAGGGCGATGAACAGCGCGCACTGGGTGAGTAGTGCCCAACCGCGGCGCCGTCCGAAGCGCGCCGTCAGGTATGGCAACCGCAGCCGGTCGACAAGCGGCGCCCAAAGGAAGTTGATTGCGTACGGCGCCGACGCGAGTGCGAACAGACCAATGCTCGTGCGCGTGACGCCCTCGTCGTGCAGCCAGATCGACAGATTCGCGAACACCAGCGGCACCGGTAGCCCACTCGCGAAGCCGAGCGCCAGCAGCGTAACCATGCGGCGGTCGAGATACGGTGCGGCGAGCCGCTGCAGCGCGTTCATCACAACGGCCAGTCGTAATCAATGAGTAGCGGCGCGTGGTCGGAGAAGCGCTGGTCCTTGTAGATGGACGCCGACTTCACGCGATCCTTGAGGCCCGGCGTGACGACCTGGTAGTCGATGCGCCAGCCGACGTTTTTCGCCCACGCCTGGCCGCGGTTCGACCACCACGTGTACTGGTCGGGTAAATCGTTCACGACGCGAAACGCGTCGATGAAGCCCACGTCGCCGAACAACGCGTCCATCCACGCACGCTCTTCAGGTAGAAAACCCGAGTTCTTCTGGTTGCCGCGCCAGTTCTTGAGGTCGATTTCCTTGTGCGCGATGTTCCAGTCGCCGCAAATCACGTACTCGCGGCGCTTGCGGCGCAGCGTGCGCAGGTGCGGCAGGAACCGCTCCATGAACTCGAACTTGATTTTTTGCCGCGCTTCGCTCGACGAGCCCGATTGCATGTACAGCGACACGACCGACAATTTACCGAAGCGCGCCTCAATCCAGCGCCCCTCGGCATCCACGTCTGGCCAACCGATGCCGGTAAGAACATCGTCCGGCTCAACGCGGCTGTACAACGCAACGCCGCTGTACCCGGGCTTCTTCGCATCGTGGTAGTAGTTGAACCAACCCGGCGGGTGGAACACCGCGTCTTCGAGCTGGTGGCGCTGCGCTTTCGTTTCCTGCAGGCATACGACTGCGGCGTCCTGCGCGCACATCCAATCAAAGAACCCCTTGCGCGCAGCCGAGCGCACGCCGTTCAGATTTGCCGAGATGATCCGCATGGGCGTGTATCATAGCGGCCGATGGCCGGACAGGAACAACAGTTCATCGAATTCGCGCTCGCGCGCGGCGTACTCCGGTTCGGCGATTTCACGCTCAAATCCGGCCGCAAGAGCCCGTATTTCTTCAACGCCGGCCTGTTCAACTCGGGGTCTGCGCTCGCTGACCTCGGCCGCTTCTACGCGCAGGCAATCGTCGATTCCGGGCTTCGCTTCGATGTCCTCTTCGGGCCCGCGTACTAGGGCATCCCGCTTGCGGCCGTCACCGCAGTCGCGCTGTCAGAACAGCACGATATCGACGTCCCCTACGCGTTCAATCGCAAGGAAGCGAAGGACCACGGCGAAGGGGGTTCCATCGTCGGCGCCCCGTTAGCCGGGCGCGTGCTGATCATCGACGACGTAATAACGGCCGGAACGGCGATTGGCGAAGCAATCGGCATTATTCGCGCGCACGGCGCTGAGCCGTGTGGCGTCGTGATCTGCCTCGACCGGCAGGAACGCGGCGCAGGCGCCGTTTCCGCGATTGACGAAGTCAAGCAACGCCACGGTCTCAAGGTCATCTCGGTAGCAACGCTGAAGGGTCTGGTCGCGAATCTCGCGGACAAACCCGAATTGGCGGACGCGCTGCGGGCGCTGACCGCGTATCGGGATACCTACGGTGTCTAGGTGTAAGATGGCCTGAGTTCCCTGGGAGGGTCCACGATGCGCCAGTTACTGATTCTCATCGCGGTTGCGCTCGCGACCGCCACATTCACGGTCGATGCGCAGCAGCGCTATCGTTGGGTTGACGACAACGGCAGCACTCGCATCTCCGACCGTATTCCACCGAGCGCAGCGGACAAGCGAATCGAGGTGCTGAACTCGCGCGGCATGGTCGTCCGCGTCATTGAGCCGAAGCGCGAACTCACGGCAGAAGAGGAAGCCGCGCACGAGCTCGAACGCATTGCCGCCGAGGAAGCGAAGGCCGCACAGGAAGCGCAGGCGCGCCGCGATCGCATGCTGCTCGACACCTATACCTCCGTCGACGATCTGGTGCGCTCTCGCGACACGCGCGTGTCCTCACTCGCGGCGCAGATTGTCGTTTCGCGCGATGCGCTCGAAGCCCATCGGGCGCACTTGGCCGACCTCGAGGCGACGGCCGCCAGCCACACGAAGGATGGTCGCGACCTACCGCCCGCGCTCGCCAAGAAGATTGAGGAGACGCGCGAGCAGTTTGAGTCAACGAAAAAGTTCGTGGAAATGCGTGAGAAGGAGCAGGCGGACATCCGCGCGCAGTTCGAATCAGACATTGCGCGGTTTCAGGCGCTGCGCGGTTCCGGGCTGCGCGAAGACTAGCGCCGACCAGAACTGCCGAACCCACCTTCGGCGCGCGCGGTCTCCTCAAACGAGTCGACCACTTCGAAGCGCGCCTGTACGACCGGCACGAAAACCATCTGCGCAATCCGCTCGCCGGGTTCCACCGTAAACGCGGTATCGCCGCGGTTCCAGCACGACACCATTAATGGGCCCTGATAGTCCGAATCGATGAGACCCGTCAGGTTGCCGAGGACGATCCCGTGTTTGTGGCCGAGCCCGGAGCGCGGCAGCAGAACTGCAGCGATGCCGGGGTCGCCGATGTGGATTGCGATGCCGGTCGGTATCAGGACGGTCTGACCCGACTCAATGACAAGTGCTGCGTCGATGCACGCGCGCAGGTCCATGCCCGCCGCCCCATCCGTCGCGTAGGCGGGTAACGGAAATTCCGTCCCGATACGTGGGTCCAGCACCTTCAACTTGATCGGATGCATCATTGCTCCCTTAGCCGCGCGGCAATCACCGCGATGAGCTCGCGCGCGAGCGCCGGTTTCGCAGCGCGCGGCAGCGCCTGCTCGCCGCCTTTCCAAAGCAAAAGCAATTCGTTCTCATCCGTATCGAACGCCTGCCCATCCCCGACTTCGTTCGCGACGACCATGTCGAGGCGCTTCGCGGCGAGCTTCGCCGCGGCGTTTTCGCGCAAGTCCTCTGTCTCGGCCGCGAAACCCACAGTGAACGGACGGTCTACGCGCCCGGCGACCATCGCGACGATGTCGCGGGTCGGTGTGAGTTCAAGCGCAAGCACGCTGTCGGATTTTTTCAGCTTCTGCGGCGCCGGGTCGGTCGGCGTCCAATCCGACACTGCGGCCACGCCGATGAACACATCGGCGGAGGCGATACATGCTTCGACCGCATCGTGCATCTCGCGCGCGGTCTCCACGCCAATGAATTCGACGCCGGCCGGCCGCGTAAGTGAGGTCGGCCCGCTCACGAGCGTCACGGTCGCGCCCGCGTCGCGCGCAGCGGCCGCGACCGCGTAACCCATCTTTCCGGAACTGCGATTCGTCAGGTAGCGCACGGGGTCGATGGGCTCCCGTGTCGGCCCTGAGGTCACCACGACGCGCTTGCCGGACATCGGGCCGTCCACCTGAAGTGCGGCCACAATCGCGTCGGGTTCCAGCATGCGGCCCGGTCCGACCTCGCCGCACGCCTGATTCCCGTCGCCGGGGCCAAGCACCGAGATTCCGCGCTCGCGCAGCGTCGCGACGTTTGCCTGCGTCGCGGCGTCCGCCCACATCACTCGGTTCATCGCCGGCGCGACCGCAATCGGCGCTTCGGTCGCGAGGCACAGCGTGGTGAGTAAGTCCTCGGCGCGGCCGTGCGCAAGCTTCGCGAGGAAATCCGCGCTCGCCGGCGCCACGATTACGCGGTCGGCCCACCGCGCCAGTTCGATGTGGCCCATCGCGTCCTCTGCATCGAGGTCCCACAAATCGTCGCGCACCGGGCGACCGGATACTGCCTGCATCGTCAGCGGTGTGATGAATTCCTTCGCACCCTCCGTCATCACGACTTGCACCGTCGCCCCGCGATCGACCAGACGACGCACGAGCTCAGCCGCCTTGTAAGCCGCGATGCCGCCGGTGACGCCGACCAGGATGTTCATGCCGTTCATAGGCCGGCGATTTTACAGCAACCCCCGCTCCGCAAACGACACCATCTGCTGGTCGCCAATGACGACGTGGTCGAGGACTCGAATGTCCACGAGGCCAAGCGCATCGCGCAGGCGCCGCGTGAGACGTTCGTCGGCATGGCTGGGTTCCGCGACGCCGCTCGGATGGTTATGCGCAAATATGAGGGCAGCCGCATTCAACTTCAACGCGGCCTTGACGACCTCGCGTGGGTGCACGCTCGCACCGTCGATGGTGCCGCGGAACAACTCCTCATAGCGGATCACGCGGTGGCGATTGTCGAGAAATAGCGCTGCGAAGACCTCATGCGGCAAATCGCGCAAACGCGCCTGCAAGAAGCGCCGCGTCGCGTCGGGGCTGGTCAGTGGGTCGGCGCGATCGAGCGCCTCGGCAAGGTGCCGCCGGCCCACCTCGAGGACTGCCTGAAGCTCGACGTACTTGGCGAGCCCGAGACCCTTACCGGCGCAGAATTCGGCCTGATCGGCGGTCAAAAGACCGCGCAGGCTGCCGAACTGCGTCAACAACGCCCGCGCAAGATCCACCGCGGAGATTCCGTTCACGCCGCAGCGCAAGAATATTGCCAGGAGTTCGGCGTCCGATAGCGCGTCCGGGCCACGCGCGAGGAGCTTCTCCCGGGGCCGCTCGTTGACCGGCCACTGTGCAATTGACATGATTTCCACCCTCCTGTCCGTGATGGCGCGAGTTTCAAGGGGGACGCTGGCGCCGTGCCAGCCCACGGGACGGGCCCAACGGGCTTGCGCCGGGGCCTGAAATCCGGTCTAATACGCCACTTTTCCGCTTCACGAAATCCGAGGAAGTACGTCATGTCCCGAGTGTGCCAAGTGACCGGCAAGGGCCCGACCACGGGCAACAACGTGTCACATGCGAACAACAAGACCCGCCGTCGGTTCCTGCCGAACCTGCATAACCGCCGGTTCTGGATCGAGGGCGAGAAGCGCTTCGTGCGCCTGAAGGTTTCGTCGGCCGGCATGCGCATGATCGACAAGGTCGGCATCGAAACAGTCGTCGCCGACCTGCGCGCCCGTGGCGAGAAGGTCTGAGCCATGCGCGACAAAATCAAAATGGTTTCATCGGCCGGAACGGGCCACTTCTACACCACCGACAAGAACAAGCGGACCAAACCGGAAAAACTCGAAATGAAGAAATTCGATCCGGTCGTGCGTAAGCATGTGATGTACAAGGAAGCCAAAATCAAATAACCTAAAAAGCCCGCGGAAGTGGGCTTTTTTTTGGTTATGGAGGCGCTCATGAGCCGGCTGTTCCTCGCTTTGCTACTCGCACTCTTAGTTATCCCCGCCGTTCAGGCGCAGGGTACCCACGACAACGCGCCCGGGACCCGACCGCACAACGAAGCCCTGAACGCCTACGAACAGGGGCGCTATGGCGACGCGATCCGGAAGTTCCGTGAGTCCGCACGATGGGCCGATAAAGTCTCGCAGTACAACCTCGGCGTCATGTACGCCCTCGGCGAAGGCACCAAACCGGACCCCGCGACGGCATGGGCGTGGTTCGAACTCGCGGCGGAGCGCGGTTATCCGCAAATGGTGAAAGCCGCCAAGGGCGCCTGGGAAGCGCTCGATGAGATGGGTCAGGCGCGCGCACTGTCCGTGCTGGAGGAACTCCGCCCAGAGTACGGCGACGCGGTCGCATTGGAACGCACGAAGAAGTTCATGGATCGCGAGCGTCGCGACGTGACCGGTTCGCGGACCGGATTCGTCGGCAGCCTGCGTGTTCGCAGCCGCACAATGCCCGAAGGCATGGACGTCGACGGAGCGTCCTTCTACGCCGAAGAGCGATGGGATTACGAGTCAATCGTCGAACTCGAGGGCCGGGTTTTCGACAATATGGCGAGCGGCCGCGTCGAAGTCGGCGAAATGGAAAAAGTCGAAGACAAGGTTGAACCCTGATGGACCCGCGGGGTCTTAACACTCTATCGTCTACTTTGACTGTCTTTGCTGAGAACTCAATGTCCCCGATGTTCGATTTTCTGGCCACCGGCCTGCTCGACCTGCCCTGGTGGGGCGTCGTCCTTAGTACGCTCGGCATGGTGTTCGTCACCACGCTCGCGACGACGCTGTACCTGCATCGTGACCAGACGCACCGCGCGCTCGACCTGCACCCTGCCATCCAGCACGTGTTCCGATTCTGGCTGTGGTTGAGCACTGGCATCAACACGCGCGAATGGGTCGCGATTCATCGTAAGCACCATGCGCGTTGCGAGACCGTCGACGACCCGCACAGCCCGCAAATCCATGGCCTCAAGAAAGTGCTGCTCGAGGGCGCCGAGCTCTATCGCGCCGAGAGCAAGAATCCGGAGACGATCGAGAAATTCGGCCGCGGTGCGCCTGCCGATTGGATGGAGCGCAACGTGTACTCCGCGCATCCGTGGTTCGGCATCGTGTTGATGGTGCTGATCGACATCGCACTGTTCGGCGCCATCGGCATCACCGTGCTCGCAGTGCAGATGGCCGCAATGCCGGTGATGTCCGCGGGCGTAATCAACGGCATTGGGCACTACTGGGGTTACCGCAATTTTGAGTGCAAGGATGCGGCGACGAACATCATGCCGATTGGCTTCTGGTTCGGCGGCGAAGAGTTGCACAACAATCACCACGCGTATCCAAGTTCAGCGAAGTTCGCGCTTCGTCGTGGCGAGTTTGATGTCGGCTGGCTGATGATCCGCGTGCTCCAGTCGCTCGGCCTCGCCAAGGTCCGCCGCGTCGCCCCGGTGCCGATGCACGTCGAGCGCGAACACCTCGACCTCGACGGCGTGCGCGCCATCATCGTGTCCCGACTGCATGTGCTGCGCGACTACACGCGGACCGTAACTTTGCCGACGCTCGCGACCGAGTGGCATCAGGTCGGCGAGGCATCCGGTCGGGTATTGCGTCGCGCGAAGGCGATATTGACGCGCGAGCGCATGCTGCTCGACGACAATGCCCATGCGCAGCTCGACGAGATTCTGTCCCGCAGCGAATCGCTGCAGACGGTCTACACGTTCCGCGAGCGCCTCACGCGCCTGTGGGAGAGCTCGGCGGCCAGCAACGACAAGCTGGTCGCAGACTTCCGCGCGTGGATACACGAAGCCGAACAAAGCGGCATCGAGTCGCTCGAAACGTTCGCGCACCGCCTGCGCGGCTACCAGCTCGCGCCGGTGCCCTCCCGCTAGACGCGCGTCAGCGCCAGGTTCCCGAACTCATCCGGCTGCGCCCGCCAACCGGGTGCGAGCCATAGCGTCGAATCCGGAGTCGCCACCACCGCCGGACCTTCGATGACGCCTGTGGAATGTCGCCCGATATTCGTCGCGCCCAGCGGCGGCGCGGACGACGACACCGTGACACGGAGATTCACGAGTTCGACGGGCAAGTCGAGGCGGTGCCCGTAGCGCAATTTGTGGGTTCGATGAAACGCGTCGGCCGCTTCAGCTTCGTCCCAGGGAATTTCGAGTGTGTAGCTCTGGCCCACGTAGCGCAGGTCCACGCTGCGCGCGACCTGACAGGCAGCGGTGTCGACGCCCTCCGCCGAGAGTTCCTCAATTCCTTGCGCACCCAACGCAGCGAACGCCGCTTCGAGCCCGTCGACATCTGTACTTTCGAGCAATGAGACCTGGGTACGCGACAGCGTGCGCAACCGGGGCGCCGCGAGCATGCCGAGTGCGGACAACACGCCGGCGTTTGCCGGGAACAACGCAAGTTCAACGCCCAGTTTTTCCGCGAGCGAACACACGTGCAGCCCACCGGCGCCGCCGAACGCAAACAGCGCATAGTCGCGCGGGTCCTCGCCGCGCGACACGGAAATCACACGCAGCGCCTGGACCATGTGCTCGTCGGCAATCTCCAGCACGCCGCGCGCGGCGTCCTCAACGCCCAGCCCGAGTTCGTCGGCGAGCCGCGCGAACACGGTGCGCGCCGCCTTCACATCCAGCGTGAGCGTGCCGCCGAGCGGCTCGTCCACGGGCAGGTGTCCAAGCAGCAGGTGCGCATCGGTCACGGTCGGCTCCGTGCCACCCTGCCCGTAACACGCAGGCCCCGGCGTGGCGCCCGCTGACCGCGGGCCGACGCGCAACGCACCCCCCGCGTCGCACCATGCAACCGAGCCGCCGCCTGCGCCAATCGTATGGATATCCACCATCGGAATGGCGACCGGGAAGCCCGCCACGCGTCCTTCGCTCGTGAGTCGCGGCGCGCCGTCGATCAGCGCGACGTCGGTCGAAGTTCCACCCATATCGAACGTCAGTAATTTCTGGTGGCCCGCCGCGCGGCCGACGGTCGCGGCGCCAACCGCACCGCCGGCGGGCCCCGACAGCAGCAGGTGCACCGCGCGTCCGGCGGCTTGCTCGGCGGATATGGTTCCCGCGGAACTCTGCATCACCGCGATGCGCGTGCCGGGCAAGGCGCGACGCAGTCGGTCGAGATAGCCGGCCATCACCGGGCCGACGCGCGCGTTGAGCCAGGTCGCGATACCGCGTTCGTACTCGCGGTATTCCGGAAGCACGACTGACGAACGGGAGACGAACAGCGTGCCTGGAAGCGCGTCCGCGATGCGGCGCTCGTGCCGATCATCAACGAACGAGAACAGCAGGCTGATCGCGACCGCTTCCGGCGCGAGGCGCGCAACGTCCGCGCGCAACGTTTCAATATCCGCTTCGGTCAGCGGCTCGAGGTCTTCCCCGTCTGGGCTGATGCGGCCGCCCGTCTCGAGGCACAGTTCAAATGGGACCGGCGGCTCCATCGTAGGCGGCTGCAGGTCGTACAGGCGCGGGCGGGCCTGCCGACCGATTGTGAGCGTGTCGCCGAAGCCGCGGTTCGTGACGAACACGGTGCGTGCGCCCTTCCCCTCCAGCACCGCGTTCGTCGCCACCGTAGAGCCGTGCACGACGAACGCATCGGTCGCGTTGATGCCGAGCGCGCTCAGGCCCGCAAGAATCGCACGCTCCGGCGCGTCTGGCGTCGAAGGAACTTTGTGCGTTCGCATGCGTCCGTCATCGTCCACGACCACGAAGTCCGTAAACGTACCGCCCGTGTCGATTCCTACCCTCACGTCGTCATCGCATCCTGTAAACTGGCTCGCGCCATGATAACCACGACCGAACCGGATATTCTGGTCAGCGTCACTGGATTGCACCGTTATTACGGCGACTTCTGCGCAGTGCGCGACCTCTCGTTCGAGCTTCGCCGCGGGGAAGTGCTCGGCTTACTGGGGCCGAACGGCGCCGGCAAGACGACCACGATGAACCTCCTCGCCGGCACCCTCGCGCCAAACGCAGGGTTCATCCGCATTGGCGGCTACGACCTGCTCGACAACCCGCGCGCCGCGAAGGGCTCGACCGGTTACCTGCCGGAACTGCCGCCGCTGTACCCCGACCTCACCGTTGACGAATATCTCGACTACGCCGCTGGGCTACGCGGCGTGCCGCGCGCGGCACGGCGTGCCGCGAGGGACACATCGAAGGACCAGTGCGGCCTATCTGAATATGGGCGCCGCCTCATCGGCAACCTGTCTAAGGGCTACCAGCAGCGCGTCGGCATCGCGCAAGCGCTGGTCCACGACCCGAGCGTCATCATCCTCGACGAGCCGACGGTCGGGCTCGACCCGAACCAGATCCGCGAAATCCGCAGCCTGATTATCGACCTTGGGCGGGACCGCGGCGTGATTCTGTCGACGCACATCCTGCCGGAGGTGCTCGCCACCTGCACGAGCGTGAAGATCATGCACCACGGGCAGCTCGTGCACGAACAGCGCGTGGACGAACTGAACAAGCCGGGCGCGCGGTCCCTCGAACAAATTTTCACCGACAAGACGGTGGGGGACTCCAACGCATGATCGCGCTGATCGCATCGCGCGAGTTCCGCAGCCTGTTCCTTTCGCCGCTCGCTTGGACGGTACTCGCGGTCGTGCAGTTCCTGCTCGCGTTCGTGTTTCTCGCTCAGCTCGAACAGTTCCAAATGGTGCAGCCGCAACTGCTCGGCGCGGACGGCGCACCTGGCGTCACCGACATCGTCGCGATACCGGTACTTGCGACGGCGACCTCACTACTACTTTTGATTGTGCCGCTGCTCACGATGCGTGTGTTCGCGGAGGAGCGGCGCAGCGGCACGCTGATGCTGCTTCGCTCGTCGCCGGTCTCCGCCGCGCAAATCGTGCTCGGCAAGTACCTGGGGTTGGTCGCGATGCTCGCTGTGTTGGTCGCGATGGTTGTGCTGATGCCGATTTCGCTGTCGCTCGGCACGACACTCGATTGGGGCAAGCTCGCGGCCGCAACGCTCGGACTGATGCTGATGGTTTCCGCCTTCGCCGCCGCGGGGCTGTTTCTGTCAACACTCACGCGCCAGCCTATGATTGCGGCGGTCGCCGCGTTCGGCCTGCTGCTATTGCTATGGATGATCGACTGGGCCGGAAACGCAGCGCAGCGCTTCACTGATGTCGTGAGTTACCTGTCGCTAATCCGGCACTACCAGCCGTTGCTGCGAGGCGTGTTCGACTCGGCCGACGTCGTGTATTACTTGTTGTTCATCGCGTTGTTCATCGGCCTCGCAATCCGCCGACTGGACGCGGAGTCCGCACTGCCCGGCTGGCGCTTGCGCGCGCAAGGTTGGGGCTTCATCGTGCTGTTCGTCGCGGCGCTCGCCACCGCGGCGTGGCTGAGCACGCGTTACTCGTTCGAGGCCGACTGGACCGCAGGTCAACGGAACACACTCACGGACGCAAGCCGCGAACTCGCCAGGTCTATCGACCGGCCCGTGACGGTTACGGCCTATCTGCGTGCGACCGGCGTCGCACGGCGTCAAGTCGAAGATCTCGTCGCGCGCTACCAGCGCGAATCCGATGTATTCACACTCGAGTTCGTGAACCCCGACCTCGACCCTGCGCGTGCGCGGGAGGCCGGCGTCGCGGCCGACAACGTACTCGTGCTCGGCTACGACGGCCGCACCGAGCACCTGTCGTCGCCGGACGAGCGGGCGTTCTCGCAAGCCTTGCAGCGGCTCACGCGCGGCGGTGACCGTCTGCTCGTATTCACCGCTGGCCATGGCGAACGCAACCCGCTCGGCGAGGCGAACCATGACCTCGGCCTGTTCGGTGCCGAGTTGCAACGACAGGGTGTGCAAGTGCAAGTGCTGAACCCGCTTACGACGGGCGAAATCCCCGCCGGGACCCACGCGCTCGTCATCACGCAGCCGCGCGCGCAACTCGTGCCGGGCACCGTCGAGCCGATTGTCGACTTCGTCGCGCGCGGCGGTAACGTCCTGTGGCTCGCGGAACCAGGTGCATCGCGCGGGCTCGAGCCTGTTGCGCGCGCGCTCGGCGTCACGATCGCCGAGGACACTGTCGAGGATACGGCGGCCCGAATGTTCGGCATCGAAGACCCGAGGCTAGTCGTCGTCGCGAGTTACGGTGCGCACCGGGTCACGCGGGCGTTCGAAATCGTCACGCTGTTTCCGCACGCGGCCGCGGTCGATGCATCCAATGCCGGCGACGGCTGGACAGCCACGCCGCTGCTGTCGACGATTGCCGGCGAGACGATCGGTGTCGCGCTGGAACGCGGCGAGCAACGCGTCGCCGTCGTCGGCGACGGCGACTTTCTTGCGAACCAATACCTGAACAACGGCGGCAACCTTGAACTCGGTCTGAATCTCGTGAACTGGCTGGTCACCGACGACAGTCAACTCGACATCACGCTGCGCAGCGCGCGAGATTTGTCGCTGACGCTGTCGCGAAACGCGTATTTCGCGATTGCGGCGGGCTTCCTGTTT
>CAYXYM010000261.1:0-4550 GCA_964469285.1 uncultured Gammaproteobacteria bacterium
GGGAAGTCGAGCTTCGGTAGTGCGTGGTTGCGTCGGAACAGCGTCAGCACGTGGCCGCTGCGTTGGATCTGCGACGCACGCGTGCGGTCGAGAATCTCGGCGATCAGCGCATCGCGTTCATCCCGCTCGACCCGCGCGCGCACCTTGATGAGTTCGTGCGCGTCGAGCGCTTGGTCGATTTCATTGATGACCGCGTCGGTGAGGCCCGCGTTGCCGATCATCACCACGGGTTTCTTGGGGTGGGCGAGCGTGCGGAGGAATTTCCTTTGGGGGTCGGTTAAATTCATTGAATCGCGACGCCGAGAGCGTCGCTCCCACCTGCTCGGACAAGCGCCAGCGCAAAAAGAACAAAGGCGCCGCTCCAACAGGTGCAATCATTCATAGCGTACGGCGACGATTTCGAGGGACTTGTCGCCGCCGGGGGTGGAGACCTTCACGACGTCGCTCTCTTCCTTACCGATGAGTGCGCGGGCGATCGGCGAACTGTACGAAATCCGACCCGCCTTGATGTCGGCTTCGTCCTCGCCGACGATTTGGTACGTCGTCTCGTCGCCGCTGTTCTCGTCGATGATTTCGACCGTCGCGCCGAACACGACTTTGCCGCCGGCGTTCAGGTCGGCGGGATTGATGACCTGGCAGTTCGACAGCTTGCCTTCGATGTCGCGCACGCGCGCCTCGATGAAACCCTGTTGCTCTCGCGCCGCGTGGTACTCAGCGTTCTCCTTGAGGTCGCCATGCGCACGTGCCTCGGCAATCGCCTGCGTGACGCGCTGTCGATCGACGCCCTTCAGCCGGTTCAGCTCCTCGCGCAACGCTGCTGCGCCGCGGACGGTGATAGGAACTTTCGTCATACGACCTCCGTATGCAGATCCTGCAGCCGGTTAACTTCCGGGGCGCCGATGTGGTCGAGCGCCGCGAGTGTCGCGCGTGCCGCCGCGATCGTCGTGTAGTAAGTCACTTTGTGGTGCAGCGCCTCACGACGAATCGAATGCGACTCCGCAATTGCCTTCTTCCCCTCGGTCGTGTTCACGATCAGCGACACCTCGGCGTTCTTGATCATGTCGACGATGTGCGGCCGGCCCTCGCTGACCTTGTTCACGCGCGCGCACGACACGCCGGCCGCATTGAGCGCACTTGCGGTGCCGTCCGTGCCCACGAGTTCGAAGCCTCGTTCGACCAGCAGCTTCGCGAGCGAAACCGCCGCGCGCTTGTCCGGGTCGCGTACCGACAACAACGCACGCCCACCGGTCGGCAACACGATACCGCTCGCGTGTTGCGCTTTCGCGTAGGCCTCGCCGAACGAACGGCCCACCCCCATCACTTCGCCGGTCGACTTCATCTCCGGCCCGAGAATCGGGTCTACGCCCTGAAATTTCGCGAACGGAAACACCGACTCCTTCACGGAATAGTAACGCGGGATTCGCGCCTCGGTCACGGCCTGCTCCGCAAGGCTCTGGCCGACCATGCAGCGGGCCGCGACCTTCGCCAGCGGGACGCCCGTCGCCTTCGACACGAAAGGAACCGTGCGGGACGCGCGAGGGTTCACCTCGAGGACGAAGATCTCGCCGTCCTTGATCGCAAACTGCGTGTTCATCAGGCCGACAACGCCGAGCTCGAGCGCCATGCGCGTGACCTGTTCGCGCAATTGCTCCTGCGTCTCCTTCGTCAGCGCGTACGGCGGCAAGGAGCAGCTCGAATCGCCGGAGTGCACACCCGCCTGTTCAATGTGCTCCATGATGCCGCCGACAAGAACGTTCTTGCCGTCACACACCGCGTCGACGTCGACCTCAGTCGCATCATCGAGGAAGCGGTCGAGCAGCACCGGCAGGTCGCGTGACACGCGGACCTCGTTATCCATGTACGCCTGCAGATCCGCGCGGTCATAGACGATTTCCATCGAGCGTCCGCCGAGCACGTACGACGGGCGCACGACCAGCGGGTAGCCGATTTCGTCGGCAAGCTTCAGCGCAACTTCGCTGTCGCGCGCGATACGGTTCGGCGGCTGCAGCAGGCCCAGTTTCTCGATCATCTGCTGGAAGCGCTCGCGATCCTCGGCTCGGTCAATGGCATCCGTCGGCGTGCCGATGATCGGCGCGCCCGCTTCCTCGAGCGCGCGCGCGAGCTTCAGCGGCGTCTGACCGCCGTACTGAACGATGACGCCAAACGGCCGCTCGATGTGGACGATTTCCATGACGTCCTCGTGCGTGAGCGGCTCGAAGTAGAGTCGGTCCGATGTGTCGTAATCGGTCGAGACGGTTTCCGGATTGCAGTTGACCATGATGGTCTCGTACCCGTCATCGCGCAGGGCGAATGCGGCGTGCACGCAACAGTAGTCGAACTCGATGCCCTGGCCGATGCGGTTCGGTCCGCCGCCGAGCACCATGACCTTCTTTCGGTCCGTCGGCTGCGACTCGCATTCTTCCTCGTACGTTGAATACATGTACGCGGTTGTCGTCGCGAATTCAGCCGCGCAAGTATCGACGCGCTTGTAGACCGGCCGGAGGCCGAATGCGTGGCGGCGTGCGCGGATGGTCTTCTCGTCGGCGCCGACCAGCGTCGCGATGCGCGTATCGGAAAACCCCTTGCGCTTCAGCGCACGCAGCCGTGCCGCATCCAGCGTCGCGAGGCCACCGTCCGTCGTGCGTCGCTCCTCGGCCACAATGTCCTCGATCTGCGCGAGAAACCACGGATCGATCGCACACAAACGAAACACCTCGTCGATGGACAGGCCGGCACGGAACGCGTCGGCGACGTACCAGAGGCGTTCCGGGCCCGGCAACGACAACTCGGTCACGAGTTTCGCGCGGGCGGCCTCGGACGACAGTTCCTTCATCATCGGATTCAGTCCGTCGGTGCCCGTTTCCATGGATCGCAGCGCCTTCTGCAGCGATTCCTGGAACGTGCGCCCGATCGCCATCGCCTCGCCCACCGACTTCATCTGCGTCGTCAGTCGGGCGTCGGCCTGCGGGAACTTCTCGAACGTGAATCGCGGGACCTTCGTGACCACATAATCGATACTCGGCTCGAACGACGCCGGCGTCTTGCCGCCCGTGATCTCATTTTTGAGTTCGTCGAGCGTATAGCCAACCGCAAGCTTCGCCGCGACTTTCGCGATCGGGAAGCCGGTCGCCTTCGACGCAAGCGCCGACGACCGCGACACACGCGGGTTCATCTCAATTACGATCATGTCACCGTTGGCCGGATTAACCGCGAACTGCACGTTCGAACCCCCCGTCTCGACACCGATCTTGCGCAGCACCGCGATCGATGCGTTGCGCATGATTTGATATTCCTTATCGGTCAGCGTCTGGGCCGGTGCGACGGTGATCGAGTCGCCGGTGTGTACGCCCATCGGGTCGAGGTTTTCAATCGAACAGATGATGATGCAGTTGTCGTTGCGGTCGCGCACGACCTCCATCTCGTACTCTTTCCAGCCAAGCACGGACTCCTCGAGCAGCACCTCGTTCGTCGGCGACAGGTCGAGGCCGCGCTCGACGATGTCAACGAACTCCTCCCGGTTGTACGCGATGCCGCCACCAGAGCCGCCCATCGTGAACGACGGTCGGATGATGGTCGGGAAGCCGATCTCGGCCTGCGCCTCGATCGCCTGTTCTAGCGTATGCGCGATGCGCGCGGACGGCGTCGCGAGACCGATCTCGGTCATCGCGTTGCGGAACAGCTCGCGGTCTTCGGCCATGTCGATCGCGTCGCGCGACGCGCCAATCAACTCGACGCCGTGCTTTTCCAGTACACCCTCGCGCACGAGGTCCAACGCACAGTTCAACGCAGTCTGCCCGCCCATGGTCGGCAGCAATGCATCCGGCTGCTCCTGCTCGATGATGCGCGCGACGGTGGCCCAATGGATCGGCTCGATGTAAATCGCGTCCGCCATCTCCGGGTCCGTCATGATCGTCGCCGGATTCGAATTCACGAGGATGACGCGGAAACCCTCCTCGCGGAGGGCCTTGCACGCCTGCGCGCCCGAATAATCGAACTCGGCTGCCTGCCCGATCACGATCGGGCCGGCGCCGATAATCAGGATGCTCTTGATGTCTGTGCGTTTCGGCATCTAGTCGCGCGGCGCGGTGTGCCTGTCGAGGAAGTCGAACACCTTCTTGTACAGACGCACGTTGTTGTCGGTATCGAAGAAGCCGTGACCCTCCTTCTTCTCGACGACGGTGACTTCCGGCGGCTTGCCGGCATTACGCAACGCGCGCATCAGGAAGTTGTACTGCTGGATCGGTACGCGTTGGTCCAGTTCGCCGTGAACGAGCATGATCGGAATGTCGATCTTGTCGACGTTGTAGCCGCCCGACTGCGCGCGACGCTCCTCTTCGGATTCCGGCAGTACGCGCTCAAGATACGCACGACCCTCGGCCCGGTCCGGGATGTCGCCCCATTGGAACATCATCGGCAAGCTGTAGACGCCGACGTAGCCGATCGTGCACGCGTAAAGGTCCGGCTCGCGCGTCGGGCTCATCAGCGCGGCGTAACCGCCGTAGCTCGCGCCGTAGATGCACACGCGGTCCTTGTCCGCGACGCCCTGCTCG
>CAYXYM010000262.1:0-4527 GCA_964469285.1 uncultured Gammaproteobacteria bacterium
TCGCGCGATGCCGCGCGCATCCCCGGCCGACTCGTGTTTGCACTCACCGCGGAGGAGGAAACCGGCGGGGCAGGCGGCATCGCGAGCGTCCTGCCCGAACTCGGCCCGATCGATGCGGCGGTGGTCGGCGAGCCGACCGCGCTCGACGCATGCGCCGCGCAACGGGGGATGTTGCTGCTCAAATGCGTCGCGCTCGGTCGCTCGGCGCACGTCGCGCATGCGCATCTCGCCGACAACGCAATCGAACGTGCGGCCCGGGACATCTCTCGGCTCGCCGAAGCGTCGTTCGAACCCCACACGTTGCTCGGGGCAACGCGTGCACAAGTCACGCAGGTCAACGGCGGACTGCAACGCAACCAGGTGCCTGACCGTTGTGAGTTTTTCGTCGATTTACGGACCACGCCGAATCTCGATCATGCCCAAATCGTGGCACAGCTTACCGCGGCGCTTGAGAGCGAGGTTGCGATTCACTCGGAGCGCTACGCGCCGAAGGCAACCGCGACCGAGCATGCGATCATCCGTGCCGCGCTCGCGGCGAACGGGCGCGCCGCACCGATTGGATCCGGCACGACGTCCGACTGGGCATTTCTCGGCGAGATTCCGGCCGTAAAGATGGGTCCGGGAGAGAGCCGGCGCTCACATTGCCCGGACGAGTACATCGAATGCGACGAAGTGCTCGCCGGCGCCGCTGTGTACGGGCAACTCGCTCGGCACTATTTCAAGGAAATCGTCGCTTGAAGCGCTTATGGGACAAGGACCTGCCGCTCGACGCGCTCGTGCATCGGTTCACGGTCGGCGATGACCCGGTCACCGACCTTGCGCTCGTCGAGTACGACGCGATCGGTTCCGCTGCGCACGCGCAGGGCCTCAACCAAGCCGGCCTGCTCGCCGATGACGCGCTCGCTGCTTTGCTCGCCTCGCTCGCGGGCATCGCAAGTGACGCGCGCGCCGGAACATTTCGAATCACGCCGGAGCAGGAGGACTGCCACACGGCCATCGAGCAGCGCCTCACGGCGGAGACCGGCGACCCCGGCAAGCGGATACACCTCGGGCGCTCACGCAATGACCAGGTACAGACTGCGCTGCGCCTGTGGCAGCGGGAACACCTATTCGTGCTCGTCGATGCCGTCGCCGACTTGGGTGAGGCGCTGTTGGAATTTGCCGAGAAGCATCGCGACACCCCGTGGCCGGGCTACACCCACATGCGCCGCGCGATGCCGTCATCGGCCGCGCAATGGGCGTCGGCATTCGCCGAGGGCCTCGTTGAGGAGCTCGAAGCCGCGTCGGGCGTCTATCGCCGACTGGACCGCTGTCCGCTGGGCGCCGCGGCAGGGTTCGGCGTACCGCTTCCACTTGCTCGCGAGCACACCGCGGCGCTGCTTGGCTTCTCGCGCGTGCAGCGCTCGACGATTGACGTGCAAAACGCACGCGGACGCCACGAGTTCGCGTTGACGGGTTGGCTGGCTTCAACAAGCCTCACGCTCGAAAAGCTGTGCTGGGACATCGCGCTGTACAGCATGGATGAGTTCGGTTTTCTCAGCTTGCCGGACGCGTTCACGACCGGATCGTCGATCATGCCGCAGAAGCGCAATCCCGACGTGATTGAATTGGCGCGATCTGGTTGCCGTAGAATCCGCGCGCGCCATGCGATGCTCGCGGAACTCGCGGGCGGGTTGCCGTCGGGATACCACCGCGACCTGCAATTGATCAAGGCGCCGCTGTTCGAGGTGGTGCGTGACGCGGGTCTACTCTTCGGCATCCTTGCCCACGTTGTGCGCAGGCTTGGCGTTGATGACGCGCGCGCACGGGCGGCGGACACCGACGAGTTATACGCCGCGCACGAGGCGTGTCGGCGCGTCGCACGCGGCGACGCGTTCCGCGATGCGTACCGCGCGGTCGCGGGCGAACTTTCCGCAGGCGCGTTCCACCCGGACCGCGCGGCGCTCGCGGCCGACCACACCGGCGGACTCGACAATCTTCAGCTCGACGGTACGGCCGCCGACCTGCGCGCCGCGCACGCGGCGTTTCGCGCACCGCGCGATCACGTTTCACATTGCCTCTCGGTGATTTTCAATGGCTGACAAGCACGTCGTCCTCGCGTTCTCCGGTGGACTCGACACTTCATTCTGCGTTGCGTGGCTCCGGGACCAGGGTTATCGAGTGACCACCGCCACGGTCGACACCGGCGGGTTCGATGCCGCTGAACTCGAACGCATCGCGCGGACATCCGTGGCGCTCGGCGCCGTTGCGCACCACACAGTTGATGCGCGCACGCGCCTCTTCGACCGGTATCTCCGGTTTCTGGTTTTCGGCAACGTACTGCGTGGCGGCACTTATCCGCTGTCCGTGTCCGCGGAGCGCGTGTGCCAGGCCGAGTGCGTCGTGGACGTCGCGCGCAGCGTGGGCGCTTCTGCGCTCGCGCACGGGTCGACCGGCGCTGGCAACGACCAAGTCCGCTTTGACGTGGCGTTCGCGGCGCTTGCATCGGATCTCGAACTGGTCACGCCGATTCGCGCGCTCGCACTGTCGCGCGCGGACGAAGCGGCGTACCTCGCCGCGCGCGGTGTCGACGTGCCCGCGCGCACGCGTGAGTATTCGGTGAACGAGGGCATGTGGGGCGCGTCCGTCGGCGGGCGTGAAACCCTTGAATCGTGGCCCGCGTTGCCGGACGCCGTGTATCCGGGCGGGGCCATCGACGCGCCTGCGCCGCGCACGCTCGAACTGTCATTCGAAAGCGGCGTACCTGTCGCACTTGACGGTGTGCCGTACGCGCCGGTGCCGCTGATCGACGCGCTGAACGAACTCGGACGGCAGTACGGCATTGGCCGCGGGATCCACCTTGGGGACACGGTGCTCGGAATCAAGGGCCGCGTCGGATTCGAGGCGCCGGCGGCGCACTTGTTAATCGGTGCACACCGCGAGTTGGAAAAGCTCGTGCTCACAGGTCGCCAGCTGTTCTGGAAAGAATCGATGGGCAACCTGTATGGCAGCCTGCTGCACGAAGGGCACTATTTCGACCCCGTGGCGCGCGATGTGGAGGCATTTCTGGCATCGACGCAGCAGCGGGTCACCGGCGAGGTGCGCGTGACGTTGCGTGAACGCTGCTTCTCCGTCGACGGGCTGCGGTCGCCCCATTCGATGATGGACCCGCGTGTCGCGAATTACGGTGAGTCAAATACGTTGTGGACGGGCGAAGAAGCGCGCGGGTTTGCGAAGCTTTACGGTGTTCCGCAGGTGCTCGCGCGGCGTGCAGGCGGGAAACATCAATGATCCGCTTGCACCTCGACAAAGTTTCGTCCGTTACGCGCAAGCTGCAGCTCGAGCGCACAGTCACCGTCGTGCCCGAGGTCGTCGCGGAAGCAGGCACCGTCGTCGCGGGCCGAATCATGAATGAAAAATCCGCGTACAACCAGCTTGAGGACGTATTCGGCCGCATGAACGTCCTGCACGGCGGCGACATCATTGTTGGTGCGCTCGGTCACCGCAACGCGTTGCATGGCTACGAAGGCGTGTTGCCAAAGTCGGTCGTCGCCGGTCAGATGCTGCAGGTGCTGAACCTCGGGGGCGTCATCGGCGAGTGCGTGTCGCACAACCCGGACGTGGGTGCGCCGTTTCAGTTCGAGGTAATCGGGCAGGTACTCGTGTATCCGGAGTTCGGCTCGCGGCAGGGCCGCGCCGCGAACATCACGCAGCGCGCCGTCCGCGGCGGCGGGCCGCTGCCGCGTTGCCCAGTGGTCTACGTCGCGGGCACCTGCATGAACTCCGGAAAGACCGCTGCCGCGTCGGCCATCGTTCGCCGGCTGCGGCAGGCGGGTCTGCGCGTCGGCGGCTTGAAGCTCACCGGCATCTCGCTGATGAAAGATACGCTCGCGATGGGAGACTATGGCGCCGAAGCGGTGCTCGATTTTACCGACGCCGGCGTCGTTTGCACCTCGGCCAACACGGCGGCTCCGACTGCGCACGTCCTGTTCGCCGAGATGGCGGCGCGTGGCGTCGATGTAATCGTCGCGGAAACTGGCGATGGCATCATGGGCGAGTACGGCGTGCAGTCCATCCTCGCCGACCCGGTGCTCGCAGGCCTCCGCAGCGCGTTTGTGTTCTGTGCGAACGATCCGGTCGGGGTGAGCGGGGGACTCCGCGACTTGCGCGAGTCGTTCGGCATTGACGCGGACCTTGTGACCGGTCCCGCGACCGACAATCGGGTGGGCATCCGCTTCGTCGAATCGCTCGGTGTACCTGCAATCAACGCGCGCACCGACCCGAAGGGCGTCGGCGATTTCGTGCTGAGGCTGATCGAGGCACGGCGCGGCGCATGACTGTCCATGCCTGCATCCTTGGTGCGACAGGCTATGGCGGTGGCGAGCTGCTGCGCCTCCTGCTCCAGCACCCCGCTGTTCAACGAGTCGATGCGGTCTCGCGCTCATCGGTCGGGTCGCCGTTCAGCGCAGCACACCCGAACCTGCGCGGATTGGCTGATGGCGTGTTCCTTGAAGCGCCGGACTGGGCCGCGCTCGCCGCCGCCGAGTC
>CAYXYM010000263.1:0-6186 GCA_964469285.1 uncultured Gammaproteobacteria bacterium
CCGGCGTGACTGCAAACGCAAATGCGACCTGACTGAAACTCTGGAAGTTAAGCGTGCTCGCCTGGTAGCCATTGAACACCACATAAGCGACCGCGCCCCCGATAACGCCGCCGACGACCCCGAGTAGCATGCCCTCGACCAGCACCGACGCGAGTACGGGCAGGCGCCCGAACCCGAGCGCACGCAGCGTCGCGATTTCGCCAGCGCGCGCGGCGACGGTCGTGTACATCGTGTTGATCGCGCCGAACACCGCGCCGACCCCCATCAGCACTGCGATGAAGGTGCCCGCAATCGTAATGAATGTCGTCATGACCTGCGACTGCGCCGCCAGATGATCGGTTTCGCGCGTTGCCTCGACATTCAGCCGAGCATCCGCAGCGAGCGCCGCTGCGAACTCATCGTAGGCAGCAGCGGATTCAAGTTTTGCATACACGACCTGATACGAACTGCCGCGGTTGTAGGCGTCCTGCAACACGCGCGCGTCGGTCCAGACCTCCGACTCAAGCGCGCTACCGCCGCTATCAAATAGGCCGACAATGTCCCACTCGACGCGACCCGACCGCAGGACGCCGCCCACCTCAAGCCCGACGAACTCTGACGCAGCACGGCGGCCGACAATCACCTCGTTGACGCCCGGCTCGAACCGTCTGCCTTCGACGATGCGGAAGTCACCGCGTACATCGAAGACGCGCGAAGTCACGCCACGGAACGGAACATTCGCGGCCTGGCCGGTGCTGAGCTTTTCGACGTCGACCAGCACGAACAGCTCAGGCGACGACAGCGCACCGGCCGCGTCGCGCGCGACACCGGGGGCATCCGCAATGATGCGGGTGGTTTCGAATGAGAGGCCGCTGACCATCTCGCTGGTCGAGCCCGCGCGCAGCACCACGACGAGATCGTCGCGTCCCGAACCCTCGAGCGCAGCGCTGAAGCCGCGGCCAATCGACAGCACGCCGACGAAGACGAGCACCACGCCGGCGAAGCCGACGACCGCGACCAGCGACGGGCCGATTCGGAAGCGCAGGTTGCCGAGGTTCAGCGTCGTCACCGTCACAAGTTGCGTGAGGTAGTTCACGTCAGCCCTTTCGCAGCGCCGTCGCGACCTGCAGCCGCAGCGCCTGCGTGCCGGGCCATGCGCCGGCGAGAATGCCCAGGCCGACGGCAATCACGGCACCGACCACGAGTAGGGCTGGCGTCACATAGAACGCGGGCAGGAACATCGCGAGCGGGCCGGCCGACAGCGCCTTCGCGACGAACCACGAGAGTGCAAGACCGAAGCTGCCACCCAATACGGTCACGAGCACCGACTCACCGAGCACGAGGAAGAGTACGCCTCGGTCGCTGAAGCCGAGCGCTTTCAGCACCGCGAGTTCCCCGGTGCGCTCGCGCACCGCCTGCGCCATGCTGTTCGCAGTGACGAGGAGCATCGAGAAAAACACAGCGGCGGCAATTCCGATGACGATGGTGCCGATGTCGCCGACCTGTGAGATGAAGCCCTGCATGAACGCCTTCTCCGGGCTGGTACGGGTCTCCGCCGGCGAGTTGCGGAACAGGTCGTCGACTTCGGTCGCGACCGCGTCGGCCAAGCTCGCATCCTCCACTTCGATTAAATACCAACCCACTTGGCCTTTTCCCCATGTCCGGCCCTCTTCGAGGTATGCCGCATGCAGGAAGACGGAATTGGCCGCGAATGCGCGTGACGTCGAGTCGTAAATGCCTTCGACCACGAGTTCCCACGCGTTGCCGCCATCGTCGCGCGGGAAGATTGCGGATTGCATCGTAATTCGGTCGCCGATTTTCCAGCCGAAGCGCGCGACGAGGTCAACGCCGACGATCGCGCCGATTCGGTTTCGGTGCCAAGCTTCGAGTTGCTCCGGCGGAACCACGACCTCTGGATACAAGTCGAGATAACCAGGATCAATCGCCATCATGGGGATGATGTTGCTGCGCTCGCGGTAATAGCCCTCCATCCAACTCGAATGGCCGACGCGCGTGATGCCCGGGACGGACTCGATGCGCCGCCAGTAAGCGAGCGGCAACGGTTGGATTAGTGACACCCGATGCATGGTGATCAGTCGCTCATCACCGATCAGCTCTGCGCCACCGACGAACGCCTCCCGCGTCGCGCCGAGGATGCCGAACAGGACGAATGCGACGAACACGGACAGCACGGTGAAAATTAGCCGCGCGGGTTTGCGGCGCAGGTTTGCCCACAACAGCGGCAGGTATTTCATTCGACCGGCCGGTCGACCAGCACGCCCTTATCCACGTACAGCGTGCGTTTCGCGCGCGCCGCTGCGTGTGGATCGTGCGTGACCATCACGATGGTCTTGCCGAAGTCGCGGTTCAACGCCTGCAGCAGGTCGAGGATTTCGTCGCCGGATTTACGGTCGAGGTCGCCAGTTGGTTCGTCGCAGAGCAACAGCGCCGGGTCGGCGACAATCGCTCGCGCGATGCCGACGCGTTGTTCCTGGCCGCCGGAAAGTTCGGACGGTCGGTGCTTCGCGCGGTCGATCAAACCGACGAGTTTCAGCGCCGCGGCGCTGCGCTTGCGACGCTCGGCTGCGGACAGACTCGTGAGCAGCAGCGGGAGCTCGACGTTGCGCTCCGCGGAGAGGACCGGCAGCAGGTGATACATTTGGAACACGAAGCCGACGTTTCGTGCGCGCCACCGCGCAAGTTCGCGCTCGCCCATTTTGTCGAGCCGATTGCCGGCGACCTCGATCTCACCCGTCGTCGCGCGGTCGATGCCGCCGAGCAGGTTCAACAGTGTCGTCTTGCCGGACCCGGAAGGGCCCATCAGTGCGACGAAATCGCCAGCAGGGACGTCGAGACTAAGGTCTTGCAGTACCGCGAGGGTTTCGCGGCCGCGTTGGTACTGCTTCGATACGCCTCGCAGCCGTGCGCTCATTCGTTCATCTCCAGGAACCACACCTGTACGCCCATTTCTGGGAGGATGCGCGGGTCGAGCGCGTCGAAGCTGATGCGCACCTTCACGGTCGCTTTTTGTCGGTCGGCGGTGGGAACGATGCTGATGACGCGCGCGGGAATGCGCCAATCCGGATACGCGTCGAGTACGGCCTCGACGCGTTGGCCGTCGGAGACCCGATTGATGAATGCCTCGTTCACGTCGACTTCGATTTCGAGCGACGACATGTCGACGATGGTCGCGATACCGGTGCGTGTGAATCCGCCGGACGACATCGGGGAGATGGTTTCGCCCGGCTGCGCGTTCTTTGAAACGACGACGCCAGCAAACGGCGCACGGATAACCGTGTCCTCGGCATGCCGGCGCGCGAGCGCAACGGCGTTGTCCGCGTTCGTCACTTCGCTCTGCGCGACCGACAGGCGCGCGGACAGCGCGGCGGCATTCGCGGTCGCCGCGTCGAGTTCGGCTTCGCTTGCAAGCCGCTGCGCGCGCAGGGTTTCGGTGCGTTCCAAGGTGCGGCGCGCTTCGTCGTGACGGATGCGCACTTCGGTCTCGTGGCGGCGCGCGGTTTCCAGGCGGCTCGTCGCGAGCGCGAGTTCAGCGCGCGCCGTGGTGTCGTCGAGGGTCGCGAGCACGTCACCGGCCTCAACACGCATGCCTTCCTCAACGCGGACCTCGGCGACCTGGCCGGTGACGCGCGACGCGATTGTCGCCACGCGCCTCGGAACGACATAGCCCGATGCATTGAGGACCGTCGAGTTCGCGCGCGCCTCTGGGGCGGGCCGGTTGTTGGTGGCGGGTGCCGGCGTGGCCGGCTCGGGGGCAGGCGCGACGGGCCAGAGCCACCACGCCGCAAGCGCGGCAAGCAGGGCCAACGCGACGACGAAGGCGCCGAGCACCCACGGGCGCGCACGACGACGAGAAACGCGCGCGTCGTCGTCCCGGTTCATTCGAAGAGCCGCTAATGCATCGTGGTCCAAGCGGATAAGTTTACCGTGTAAATGGGGTCAATACCCTACGGCGACAGACCGCGCAGCGCGTACCATAGCGCCAATGAGCCTACTTCTCGTCGCGGCGACCACGGCTGCCGTCTTGATGTACGTCGCGTCCATCGTCGTCGTGCCGTGGTTGGTCGTCCGGATGCCGCGCGATTACCTCGTGCGGAAGCCGCCGGTTCGCGCCGACTGGGGCCAACATCATCCTGCGATTCGCCTCCTTCTGAAGGTGCTCAAGAACCTGATCGCGTACGTGGTCATCGCCGCCGGCGTGCTCATGCTTTTTCTGCCCGGTCAGGGCGTGCTGACGATCATCGCCGGCCTGTTGCTCGCAGATTTCCCCGGCAAGCACCAGCTGATCCGGTGGACACTCATGCGTCCGGCGGTGTTGCGCTCGGTGAACTGGCTCCGCACGCGAGCCCACCGGGAGCCGCTGCTGACCTGATTGGCGCGGCGCGGTATATTCACCGGATGAACTTACTCATCCGCTTGTCGTTGTTAATCGCCGCTGTCGCTCCGATGGCCGTCCACTCAGCCGGCCTGACGCCGGAGCAAGTCGCACGCATTCGCACGGTCATGCAGGTCGAGATATCACCGCAGGGCACGCATACCGCGTACACGCTGTCTGTGCCGCGCGCGCTGATGAGCGACGAGGACGGCAAACACTGGAGCCAGCTACACGTGGTCGATCACAGCTCGGGCGAGGCGCGCCCGTTCGTGGCCGGGTCCGCCGGCGTTGGCCAGATCGCGTGGAGCGCCGACGGCGCCGCAGTGACTTTCGTCGAGAAACGCGCCGATGATGAACACCCCGCGCTGTACGCTATCCCGCTCGCGGGCGGAGAAGCGACACGCGTCCTCGCGCTCGACGGCATGGGCGTGGCGCGCTACGCGGTGAGCCCGGATGGGGGCCGCGTGGCGGTGTTGGCGCGCGAAGGCGACTCCGCCGAACTCAAAAAACTCAAGGAGCAGGGCTTCAGCCAGAAGGTCCACGAGGAGGACTGGCGTGACACGGGCATCTGGATTGCGCCGCGTGACGGCAGCGCCGCGCCGCGCCGGCTGCCCGTCGAAGGCACCGTCCACCAAGTCCGATGGAGCCCCGACGGCAAACGTCTCGCGCTCGCGGTCGCACCGACGCCATCGGTCGACGATTCGCTCGTATTCACGCGCATCCGCATCGTAGACGCGGAGTCCGGCAAGGTCCTTGTGCGTATCGACAACCCGGGCAAGCTCGGGGCTTACGCATGGAGCCCCGACGGCCACCACCTCGCCATGATTGCCGCCGGCGACGAAGCCGATCCATCAGCCGGTCGCCTGCTGGTCGTTCCGAGTCGCGGCGGTGATCTTGTCGACGTGCTACCTGGCCTTGAAGGCCACGTGTGGTCAATGGCGTGGCTTGATGACGCGACGATTGCGTTCATATCGCTGGAGGGCATCCGCTCACGCATCGGGACGGTGCGCCGCGACGGCGCGTCGCACGAGACGCGCATGGCGCCCGGCGACGTCGTGTTCACCGACTTGGGCGCAGCGGGCAACGGCGCATTCGCGCTGCATGGCTCGACGCCGCAGCATCCGGCCGAGGCGTTCCTGTTGCCGGCGGGTGGCGACGACGCGCGGCGCCTCACCAACAGCAACCCATGGCTTGCGGATGTCACGTTCGCGAAACAGGAGCGCGTCACCTGGATGGCGCGCGACGGCCTTGAACTGGAAGGCCTGCTGATTCGTCCGCTGAACGAAAAGCGCGGCACGCGGTATCCGCTGATCGTGCAGGTTCATGGCGGCCCCGAAGCGCATTACACAAATGGCTGGGTCACGCATTACCACACGCCCGGGCAGGTCGCGGCGGCGCGCGGCTTTGCGGTGTTCTACCCGAACTACCGCGCGAGCACGGGCCGTGGCGTCGCGTTCTCCAAGCTCGACCATCTCGACCCCGCCGGTAAGGAATTCGACGATTACGTCGACGGCGTCGACCACCTGATTGAATCGGGCCTGGTCGACGGTAAGCGGGTTGGCATCACCGGCGGTTCGTACGGCGGCTACGCGACGGCGTGGGGGGCGACTTATTATTCGGAGCGCTTCGCCGCCGGCGTGATGTCCGTCGGCATTTCCGACGCGACGATGATGATGGCGCTCGGCGACATTCCCCATGAGATGTACCTTGTGCATCTGCGCGTCTGGCCGTGGGAGAACTGGGACCTTTATCGCGAACGCAGCCCGCTGTACCACTCGGCGAAGTCGCGCACGCCGCTGCTGATCCTGCATGGC
>CAYXYM010000264.1:0-6643 GCA_964469285.1 uncultured Gammaproteobacteria bacterium
AGTTGTCCGGGCCCGCCCCGCGGGCCTGCACCTTAAGATGGGGACTAGCGCGTGGAATTCAAGGCCGCACTCAGTAGCCGCGCGGTGATGTTCACGATGGGGATGACCCGCTCGTAGGCCATGCGCGTCGGGCCGATGACGCCGAGCACCCCGATGACCTTGTCGTCGACCTCATACGGCGCGGTCACGACGCTGCATTCGTCAAGGACCTTGTACCCCGACTCCTCGCCAATGAAGATTTGCACGCCATCCGACGCCGCGCACCGGTCGAGCAGATGCAACAGGTCGCGTTTGGTGTTGAACGCATCGAACAGGCCCTTCAACTTGCTGACGTCGGACAGCTCCGAGAACGCCATCAAATTCGTCTGGCCGGCGACGAGCATGTCCTCGTCGGGCTGGGCCGGGCCCGCGATTGCGCTCTCGGCGAACGCAACCGCCTGCTGCATCAAGTTGTTCATTGACTGCTGTGTCGACCTCAGCTCCGTGATCAACTTCGCGCGGATGTCCGCGAGGCTCTTGCCGACGAGCTGACTGTTCAGAAAATTCGACGCTTCCTGGAGTTCGCTGGGCCGGTACACACGGTCTACCGGGATGATGCGGTTCTGGACCTCGGCATCGGCAAACACCATCACGACCAGCACGCGTTGGTCGGACATCGGCAGAAACTCGAGATGCTGCAACGCGGCGTGGTCCCGGCGCGGCACGGAGATGACACCCGCCATCTGCGTAAGACCGGACACGGCCGCAGACGCGGTCAGCAACAGCGCCTTCGGATCGGTCATCGGCTGCTCGATCTGGCGACGCAGTTGTTCGAGCTCACGGTTACGGAGCGGCTTGACCGTCAGCAACATGTCGACGAAAAAACGATAGCCCTTCACCGTCGGGACACGCCCGGCTGAGGTGTGCGGCGACGTCACGAATCCGTGGTCTTCGAGGTCCGCCATCACGTTGCGCACGCTCGCCGACGAGAGGTCGAGGCCGGAGTCCCGCGCGAGCACCCGCGAGCCGACCGGGGCGCCGTCACGGATATAGCGCTCGACGAGCACCTTGAGCAGTCGCTGCGCGCGGTCGTTGATGGAATCATTGGCCATTCTGACAATCATACACAGCCACCCGACTCGTGCTAACTTGCGCGGCATGCCTGTGCTCTACCAACGGATCGCCCTGACCGGCAAACCCGGTGACGCCGCCGTGGCCGACGTCATCGCCGAACTCGTTGGCCTGCTCGGCGCGCGCGACACCGAAGTACGGGTCGACGCCGGCGTCGGCGCGCAGGTCGATGCGCCGTCCGTCGCGCCTTATAAGCTCGCCGATTGGGCCGACCTCGTCGTCTGCGTCGGGGGCGATGGTTCGCTGCTACACGCGGCGCGCCAATTTGGCCCCGCCGGGCGTCCGCTACTCGGCGTGAATCTCGGGCGCCTAGGCTTCCTCGTCGACCTGTCGCGGACCGAACTCGAGAAGCGCGTCGATGAACTGCTCGCGGGCCGTTTCATCGAGGAGCAACGGCCATTGCTCGAGATGGTCGCGCGCCGCGAGGACCAAGTCCTCGGCCGCCAGCTCGCGCTGAACGACATCGTGCTGCACAAGGCCGACCCCGGACGGCTCCAGGAATTCTCCGTACACATCAACGGCGTCGGTGTCACGACCCATCGTGCGGACGGCATCATCGTCGCGACACCGACTGGCTCGACCGCGTACGCGCTCTCCGCAGGCGGACCGATCCTGCACCCATCGCTCGGCGCAATCGCAATCGTCCCAATCTGTCCGCACACGCTGTCCGACCGCCCGCTCGTGGTCGGCAATGACAGCGCGGTCGCCGTATCGGTCGGCGCCGGCACCGGCGGCGCTCGCGTAAGCTGCGACGGGCAACCGGGGCTAGCGCTCGCCTTCGGCGACATGGTCGACGTGGTCGCGAGCGAGCAATTTATTCGCCTGCTGCACCCACCCGACTACGATTACTACCGCATCCTGCGCGACAAGCTCCACTGGGGTCGCGCGCCCGGCCCGACCGAACGCTGACGCCATGCTTCGCGAACTCTCCATTCGCGACTACGCGATCATCGCCGAACTCGACCTTGAGTTTGGCGCTGGCCTCACCGTCCTCACCGGCGAAACCGGCGCCGGCAAATCCATCATCGTCGACGCGCTTGGCCTTGTGCTCGGAGACCGCGCCGATACCGGCGCCGTCCGCCACGGCGCGGAACGCGCGCAGATTTCCGCCGTGTTCTCGCTCCCAGAATCCAGCGCCGCGCGCGACTGGCTCGTCGCGCACGACCTCGACGCCGACGAGTGCGTGCTGCGGCGCGTGGTCGGCGCGGACGGCCGCTCGCGCGGCTATGTGAATGGCAGCCCCGCACCGCTCGCGACGCTACGCGAACTCGGCGAGCAGCTCGTCGACATCCACGGGCAGCACGAACATCAATCGCTATTACGAAGAGATGCGCAGCTCGCGCTGCTCGACGCGCACGGCGCGAACGACACGCTGCTCAATCGCGTCGCAGAGGTCCACCGCGACTGGCACACCGCTGACGAGAACTGGCGCGCGCTCAGCGCCGCGGCGAGTGACCGCGAACACCGACTCGATCTCCTCCGCTTCCAAGTGCGCGAACTCGACGCCCTCGCGCTCGCCGACGGCGAACTTGAACAGCTCGACGTCGAGCACACGCGGTTCTCGAACGCCGGCCGGCTCGTCGAGGCTGCACAGCGCGCGCTCAATGCCGCCGACGGCGACGAGCCGCCACACGCACGCGGCCTGCTGCACGAAGCGGCATCCGCGCTCGCAGATGTCGCGGACCTCGACCCGAAGCTCGCCGAAATCCACGCGCTGCTCGAACAGGCATCCATTCAGCTTGGCGAGGGTGTCGACGATCTCGGCCGCTGGCTCGACCGCTTCGACATGGATCCGGAGCGCAAGGCCTTTGTCGAGCACCGCATCGGTACGGCGCACCAACTTGCGCGCAAGCACCGCGTCGACCCGGCAGCGCTCACCGCGCTGCACGCGCGCCTGCGCGACGAACTCGAAACGCTCGACAACGCCGACACCCGGCTCGACCAGCTGGCGGCTGAGCGCACGCGGCTTACGGCGCTTTACCGCGATGAAGCGAAGAAACTCTCCCAGGCGCGCACCAAATCGGCGCGTGCCTTATCAAAGGCAATCACTGACGCGATGCAAGGCCTCGGCATGCAGGGCGGCAAGTTCGGCATCACGGTCGAACACGACGACAAGCGCATTGCGCCCACGGGCGGCGATACGGTCGACTTCCAGGTGTCTGCAAATCCCGGGCAGCCGCTTCGGCCGCTCGCGAAAGTGGCGTCGGGCGGCGAACTATCGCGCATCAGCCTGGCGCTGCAGGTGACTGCGGCGCACGGCGCGACGATCGGCTGTCTCGTGTTCGACGAAGTGGATGCCGGTATCGGCGGCGCGGTTGCGGAGATCGTGGGGCGGCGCTTGCGGGAGCTCGCCGACGGGCGCCAAGTGCTGTGTGTCACACACCTGCCGCAGGTCGCGTCGCAAGCGCATGCGCACATGAAGGTCGAAAAAGACAGCGATGGCAAGTCAACGCACACCGGCATTGTCACGCTCGCGCGCGACGACCGAATCGATGAACTGGCGAGGATGCTGGGCGGCGTGAAGATTTCGGAGAAGACGCGGGCGGCGGCGCGGGAAATGTTAGAGGCGGATTAGCCCTTCTGGCATTTCGGGCAGATGCCATAGATGTTCAAAGCATGGTCGGTCATTTCCCAGCCGAACGTCTCCGCGATGCGGTGCTGTTGCGATTCAATCACGTCGTCGAGGAATTCCTGTACGCGCCCGCACTTCACGCACACCATGTGATCATGGTGTTCGCCTTCATTGAGCTCGAACACCGCGTGGCCGCCCTCGAACCGCTGGCGCGTGACGAGGCCGGCGGCTTCGAACTGGGTCAGCACGCGGTACACCGTCGCGAGCCCGATTTCCTCGCCCTGTTCCAGTAACGCCTTGTAGAGGTCTTCCGCGCTCAAGTGCCGCTGCTTGCTGCTTTCGAGCAGCTCCAGCACCTTCACGCGCGGCAGCGTGACCTTCAGCCCGGCGTTGCGTAAATCCTGAGTTTCCACAGCCACCTCCGTAGCGATGCTGGTATTATTCCACAAATGTCCAAGTTCACCGCCCTACTGTCCACCCTCGTCCTCGCCACGCTTTTGGTGGCGTGCACACCGCACTACGTCGAAGTCCGTCAGGGCAATTACCTGACCCAGGAAGTCATCGAGCAGCTCGAAATCGGAATGACCCGGGACCAGGTACGCTACCTGCTCGGGACCCCGGTGGTCGCGAGCCCGTTCCATTCGGACCGATGGGACTACGTGTATTCGCGCAAACGCCATCGAGCCGACGATGAATACGCGTATCTCGTGGTTTGGTTCGACGCAAACAATACCGTCGAACGCGTAGACGTCAAAGCAGAGCCGCCGAGCGCCTAACCGCGCCCCATCGTCTTGCCTTCGGCGGCGAGTTGTCGCCGGATTTCCTTCGGGTCGCCGATCAGCGGCCGATAAATCTCGATGCGGTCGCCGTCGCGCACGATGCGGTCAAGTTTCGCGAGTTTCCCGAACACACCGACGCGGTTCTTCTCGAGGTCTATTTCCGGACAGCGGGCAAGAATGCCGGACGCCGCGACAGCGTCGACGAGCGTCGCGCCGGGATCGAGTTCCACGGGAATCACAAACTGGCGGTCGGCGCGCGCATACGCGACCTCGACGCGCAGGGTCTCACGCACCGTAAACGACCCGCGCGCGTTTAGTGAAGGAATCGACGAGCGAATTCGCGATTTGTGTGAACACGGGTCCGAATGCGAACTTCACCAACGGCGTCGAAAAATCGAACTCCATGTCGAGCACGACCTTGCATGCGCTACCATCCGCGAGCGAATTGAACCGCCAGAACCCTTCTAGGTGGTGGAACGGCCCGTCGACGAGCCGAATCTCGATCATCTTCCCGGGCTGCAGGCGGTTGCGTGTGGTGAACGATTTCTTCAGCCCGCCATACGCGAGGTTCAGTCGAGCGAGCATCTCGTCCGGCTTGTCCTCAAGGACTTCCGTCGACGCGCACCACTGCAGGAATTCCGGGTAGTGCTCAACGTCGTTGACCAGGTCGAACATCTGCTGCGGCGTGTACGACACCAACGCAGAACGGCTGACCGTTGCCATTAGCCGAAGCGCATCAAGCCGGTCGCATGCAGGAAGACGAGCAGGAGTGCGACGGGCACGACCCAACGGATCAACAGGCGCCACACGTTGTAGCCCGCGCCGGCGCCACGCTCGAACTCATCGAGCGTCGAGCCCTTGCTCATCACCCAGCCGGCGAATACGGCGATTAATAGCCCACCGAGCGGCAACGCGATATTGCTCGTGAGGAACTCGATGCTGTCAAACGCCGTGAACGCGCGCTCGCCGATACTGAAGGTCGCGTCGCTCAAGAGGTTGAACGAGAACACGGTTGCAAGCCCGATAAACCAAATCGCCCCACCGATTAACAATGCTGCGCGCCGGCGCGTCATGTCGCGGCGCTCCACGAGGTACGCCACGGCCGGTTCCATCAGGCCAATCGCCGAGGTCCACGCGGCGATTGATAGCAACACGAAGAACAACGTGCCGAACAGCGTGCCGAACGGCATCGCGCCGAAAGCGATGGGCAGTGTCTGGAAGATGAGTCCCGGCCCCTCACCCGGGTCCAGGCCATACGCGAACACGATCGGGAAAATTGCGAGTCCCGCGAGTATCGCGACCGTTGTGTCTGCGGCGACGACAATCGCCGCCGTGGGCGCAATTGCGGTGTCTTCAGGCAAGTAGGCGCCGTACGCCATGATCGCGCCCATGCCGACAGACAGCGAGAAGAACGCCTGGCCAAGCGCGACCATGATCGCGGTCGGCGTCAGCGCACTGAAGTCCGGCTCGAACAGGAAACGCACGCCTTCCATGAAATAGCCGGTCGACATTGAATAGCCGAGCAGCACCAGCAGCAGGATGAACAGCGCCGGCATCATCAAGCGCACCGCGGCCTCGAGCCCGTGCTCCACGCCCCGCGCGACGACCACGATGGTGAGGCCCATGAACACCGTGTGCCAACCGAGCATCACCCAAGGGCTTGCCAGCAGTTCGCTGAAGTGGGCCGCGACCAGCAACGCGTCGTCGTTGCGGAAGGTTCCGGCAACGGTCTCGACGACGTATGAAAGTGTCCAGCCGGCGACGACCGAGTAATACGACAGGATCAACATGCCGGTGATGACGCCCATCCAGGCGACGAGGTGCCAGCGACTCGACCCCGCCTCTTCCTCTGACAACAAGCGCATCGTGCCGATCGGGTTCCGACGGCCCCGGCGACCGAGCACCATCTCCGCGATCACGACGGGCAGGCCGACACCGATCACGCACGCGAGATACACGATGACGAATGCACCGCCGCCGTTCTCGCCGGTGATGTACGGAAATTTCCAGATGTTGCCTAGGCCGACCGCCGCTCCGGTGGCGGCGAGAATGAAGGCGATTCGTGAGGACCATGTCCCGTGAATCGAAGTGCGTTTTTGCTCCATGACCGCGGATTCTACCTCAGTGAGCTTTCATTACACGCTGCTTTTGCCGTGACCAATCCCGATCTTTCTCGCTCGCA
>CAYXYM010000265.1:0-3119 GCA_964469285.1 uncultured Gammaproteobacteria bacterium
GCGCTGCGCGCGCCGGTCGATGCGTTCTTCGACGGTGTCATGGTGATGGCCGACGACGACGCGGTGCGCGCAAACCGAGTCGCGTTGCTCGCCCGCGTCGCGGCGCTGTTTGGCGAAGTCGCCGACATCGGGCGCCTGCAGCGGGCCGGATGATGAAGCTTCGCTCAGCGCTCGCGATTCTGTTGATCGGGCTCGGGATCGCCGTGTACACGCCGCTGGTCATTATCGCCGCCCTTGGGCCATACCGGTGGCGCTGGGCACTTGCGCGCTCGTGGGCGCGGTTCGCGCTGCGCACGCTTGAGGTGCTGTGCGGGCTCGGCCACACCGTGCAGGGCGCAGAGCACTTCGCGACCGGTCGGCCTTCCATCGTGTTCTGCAAGCACCAGTCGGCGTGGGAAACCGTCGCGATGATCGCGATCTGTCCGCCGCATACCTGGGTGCTGAAACGCGAGCTCATGTGGGTACCCTTTCTCGGCTGGGCGCTCGCAGTGATGCGGCCCGCCGCGATTCGGCGCGGTACGGGCCGCGCGGCGGTGATGCAGGTCGTCGAGCAGGGCAAACGCGTGATGGCCGCCGGGCGATGGCTGATGATTTTCCCTGAGGGCACGCGGCTCCCACCATTCGAGCAGCGCCGGTTCGGGGTGAGCGGCGCGGTACTTGCCATCGAGACGGGGGCGCCCATCGTGCCGATCGCCGTGAATGCCGGGCACTTCTGGCCGCGCAAAGGAATGATTACGCGCGGCGGCACCGTCAGCGTCCTCATCGGCCCGCCGATTTCGCCGGAAGGTAAAACCGTCGAATCGCTGAATGCCGAAGCGAAGGCGTGGATTGACTCGACGATGGCGACCATCGAGCCACCGCCGGGTTAGACGTCGATATTGGCTGCCGCCAGCGCGTTGCGCTCGATGAACTCGCGGCGCGGTTCCACCTGGTCGCCCATCAGCGTCGTGAACACCTCGTGCGCGGCGACCGCGTCTTCGATTTTCACCTGCATCAGCCGGCGGGACTCCGGATCCATCGTCGTTTCCCACAGCTGCGTCGGGTTCATTTCACCGAGGCCTTTGTAGCGCTGGATGTGCTGGCCGCGCTTCGCTTCGTCGAGCAGCCACTTGACCGCAGCTCCAAAACTCCCGACCGCCTGCTTGCGCTCACCGCGCTGCACCCACGCACCCGGGTCGATGAGCCCGTTCAACTGCGCACCGAGGTCGGTCAGGGACTGATACTCGGCCGATTTGAAGAACTCGCGCGGGATCGATCGGTCGCTGGAAACGCCGTGGTGATGACGCAGCACGCGCAGCGCGAAACTGCCGCGCTCAGCCGCCGACTGCAGCGACAGCTCGTAGCGGACTTCCGCATTGTCCGCGTTAAGCGCGGACTGCAGCTGCGCCATCCAATCGGACAACCAGCTCGCGTCATCGAGCTTGTCGAAGGTCACCGGTGGCATGCCGATGAGGCGCTCGAGCACGTGCTGGTCGAAACGACGCGACAGGCGCTTGATCGTGTCTGCGACCGTCAGGAACTTGCGCGAGAGATGCTCGAGCGCGGTGGCCGACAACGCGGGCGCGTCAGCGCCGACGTGCAGCGCCGCGTCAGAGAGCGCCGATTGCAGTAGGTAGCCCGCGAGTTCGGCGTCGTCCTTCACGTAGTTTTCCTGCTTGCCGCGTTTCACCTTGTACAGCGGCGGCTGCGCGATGTAGACATGGCCGCGCTCAATCAGCTCGCGCATGTTGCGGAAGAAGAACGTGAGCAGCAAGGTGCGGATGTGCGAGCCGTCGACGTCCGCGTCGGTCATGATGATGATGCGGTGGTAGCGCAGCTTGTCCGCGTTGAACTCATCACCGATGCCGGCGCCGAGCGCGGTAATCAGTGTGCCGATTTCGGCCGAGGACAGGATGCGGTCGAGGCGCGCGCGCTCGACGTTCAGGATCTTGCCCTTCAATGGCAGAATCGCCTGCGTACGTCGATCACGGCCCTGCTTTGCGGAGCCGCCCGCCGAATCACCCTCGACGAGATAGATCTCGCAGAGCGACGGGTCGCGCTCCTGGCAATCCGCGAGCTTGCCCGGCAGTCCCGCGATATCGAGCGCACCCTTCCGGCGGGTCATCTCGCGCGCCTTGCGCGCAGCTTCGCGCGCGCGCGAAGCGTCGATGATCTTCGCAACGATTTGCTTCGCCTGCTGCGGATTCTCGAGCAGAAATTCCTCGAGCTTTTCCGAAATCAGCGATTCGACCGACGATTTCACTTCGCTCGAGACGAGCTTGTCCTTCGTCTGCGACGAGAACTTTGGGTCGTGCACTTTCACGGACAACACGGCGGTCAACCCTTCGCGTGCGTCGTCGCCGGTCGGCTGCACTTTTTCTTTTTTGCCGAAACCCTCTTTCTCGATGTACTGGTTCAACGTACGCGTGAGCGCCGCGCGGAAACCGGCGAGATGCGTTCCGCCGTCGCGCTGTGGAATCGTGTTCGTGAAACAGAACACGTTCTCCTGGTAAGAGTCGTTCCATTGCAATGCAACATCGAGCGCGACACCGTCGCGTTCGCCGCTGATGAAGAACACCGTCTCGTGCAGCGGCGTGTTGTTGCGGTTCAGGTGCTCGACAAACGCACGGATGCCGCCTTGGTACTCGAACACATCCTGCTTGTCGTCTCGCTCATCGATTAGCGTGATCTTCACGCCGGGATTCAGGAACGAAAGTTCGCGCAAGCGCTTCGCGAGGATGTCGTAATGGAATTCGATGTTCGTGAAGATTTCCGAGCTCGGGTGGAAGCGGATTTCCGTGCCCATGCGAACCGTTTCGCCGATCACTTCGAGCGGCTTCATCGGCTCGCCGCGCCGGAACTCGACGAAATACAGCTTGCCGTCGCGATGGATCGTAAGGCGCAGCCAGTCGGACAATGCGTTGACGACAGAAACACCAACGCCGTGCAATCCGCCGGACACCTTGTATGAATCGTCGTCGAACTTTCCGCCCGCGTGCAGCACGGTCATGATGACCTCGGCCGCAGAGCGCTTTTCTTCGGGGTGGATGTCCACCGGAATGCCGCGGCCGTCGTCGGTGACGGTCACCGACTGGTCGCTGTGGATGATGACCGAGATGTTGGTGCAGTAGCCGGCGAGG
>CAYXYM010000266.1:0-3010 GCA_964469285.1 uncultured Gammaproteobacteria bacterium
GGTCGGCAAGCTCGACGGCCCCGGGACTTATCGGTTCGAGACACAAGCGGGACGCGTACCGGTGGCGGTCCGTATGGTGAACGACCACGCGGAAGCGGCGCTCACCTCGGTCGCGACGCGCCACGTCACGCCGCCACCCGACCTGCTCGAGAACATCCTCGATGCGCTCGGTTGGCAGACCACCGAGCTGAACCCCGCGCTGCCGCCGGCGTGCGCGTATGCGGGCGCGTGGCATCTCGTCATCGCCGCCGCGACACCGGAGCGGCTCGGTAACCTCGACTACGATTTCGAACGCGCGAAGCGACTGATGCAGGCAGCCGACCTCGTCACGCTACAGCTCGTGTGGTGGCAGAGTCCGACGCTGTTCCATTCGCGCAATCCATTCCCGGTTGGCGGCGTCGTCGAAGACCCCGCCACCGGCGCCGCCGCCGCGGCGCTCGGCGGTTACCTGCGCGACGCCAAGCTGATTGAGACGCCGGCGACTGTCGAGATACGGCAGGGCGAAGCGATGGGTCGTCCGAGCAAGCTCATGGTGGAGATCCCAAGCGAGGGCGGCATCGTCGTACGCGGCAACGCAGTCCAGCTCTAGTACACTGCGCGCATGAACCGACGCTTCTTTGCGCTCTGCGCTGCTGTCCTCACGCTAGCCATCCACCCGACCACCGCGTTTGCACAAGACGCGCAGCCGAGCTGCATTTACGACCCGGCCGCGGAGCAGTTTCGCGCGTACGACGCGGACGCCGATACCGCATTGGTGGGCGAGACGCTTGTCGGACGCGACCCGCCCGACGTGGTGGTAATCGACGGCCTGCGCTTTCGGCGAGCTGACTCGCTGCGCGGCACGGCCGACGAGTTGAACCGATTGATTCAGCCGTGGGAAATCGTCGATGGCGTGCAGTACTTCGGCGTCGCCGACCGAGGCAGCGATCTTGTCGCTGCGATTTCGGTTCCGGAGGCATGCCTGCTCGAGGGTTACCGCTATGCGCCCGTCTTGCATGGCGTTTGGGCCGAGCAGGAGCAGCCGTTTGTATTCCGCTTCTCAGGGCTCGCGGTCGATGCCGCCAGCTTCCGGCGTGACGGCGACCGCGCGCACGGCGTCGGCTTTCTGATGCTCGGACACCCGCACCCGGACCAAGACCCGGCTTTGTATTTCCGCCAAACCATCGAGTCGGACTGCAAAGCCGACCGGACCCGCGTCATCGATACGCGCAGCTACGCCGCGGAGAACACGCTCCACCAGCGTTTCGCCGAGGAGGGCGATTGGGTCGCGAACGCCGACTTGAGGCATCCCGCAACGCGGGCGCTCGCGCACATTGTCTGCAACGTGCCGACCGAGTGGCCGGCCAGCACAAAGCTTGAGTCGCTCGACGCGTTCTCGGAGCAGGTGCACGCGGCGGCGCACGCCGGGCAGTAAGCTCAGCTCGGCGCAGCGACCGTCTTGATCGAGATTGGGTTCGCCATCGTCTTGTGCACCGGGCAACGGTCCGCAATCTCAAGCATGCGCTGACGCGCGTCGTTCGGTAAGTCGCCCTCGATGGTAATCGTGCGCGTGAGCTCGTCAATGCGTCGGCCGTCGTCCTCGCAATCCTCGCAATCCGCTTCGTGCACGCGCGCGTGCGATACGCCGCACACCACCCGCGACACCGCGAGTCCTTTGTGACGCGCATACATGTTCAACGTCATCACCGTGCAGGTACCGAGTGCGGCCGCGAGGTACGCGTACGGGTCCGGGCCCGCATCCTCGCCGCCGCTTGACGCCGGCTCATCCGCGAGCAGCGCGTGGCGGCCCGATTGCACGCGGCACAAAAACCCATCGTCGGTACGGCCCGCGACCTCGACCGTCTCGGTCGGTTCAACGGTAGTGACTTTCAGGAACCGGCCCGCCCACGCGGCAATCACCGAACCCGCGTAGCGCGCATCCGCCGGATCGCTGAGCAAGTGATCCGCCGAATCCAGGCTGACAAAGCTCTTCGGATGCAGCGCACCCGTGAAGATGCGCGTCGCCTCGTCGACCGACACAGTGTCGTCTAGCGGGGAGTGCATCACGAGTAATGCACGGCGCAGGCCGCGTAACCGGTCCTCGACCGCGTGCGAACGCGCATCCTCGACGAAGTCGCGCCGAATCTTGAACGAAGTACCGCCAAGCTTCACCGACGCGCTTCCCGACGATTCAATCTCGCCAAGCTGGTCATCGAAGTTCGTGAGCACATGCTCGGCGCTCGCTGGCGCCGCGAGCGTCGCGACCGCGCGCACGCTGGCAAGCCGGTCGGCAACCGCGAGCGCTGCGGTACCGCCAAGCGAGTGCCCGATTAGGAGCTGCGGCGGGGCGTACGCATCACCGAGCCAGGCCGCAGCGTCCTCGAGGTCATCGAGATTGCTTGAGAAGTCGGTGTCCGCGAAGTCACCGTCGCTCTCACCGAGGCCGGTGAAGTCGAAGCGCAATACCGCGAAGCCCTCCGCCGCAAGCGCCCGCGTGATCTCTCGCGCGGAGCGGATGTTGCGCCCGCACGTAAAGCAATGCGCGAACAGTGCGGTCGCCTGATACGCACCACCAGGCGGCAGCTCGAGGGTGCCGGTCAGCTCGATACCGGCGCGGTTCTTGAATTGGATTTTGGTCATGGCCCGCAGGTTACAACACGGTTGCGGCCGCCGCGCTTGGCCTCGTACAACGCAGCATCGGCCCGGGCAAGCGCATCGCTCAGGGTTTCGTCGGCATCCAGCATAGTGACGCCTGCGCTCATCGTCACCAGCGGCTCGTCGGCCGCTTGCGCCTCACAACGGACCGCGGAGATCGCCGTTTGCAGGCGTTTGGCCGCTTCAACAGCCTGCTCGAGCGTCGCGCCCGGCATCGTCACTGCGAATTCCTCGCCGCCGCACCGCGAGCAGATATCCATGTCGCGCATCTGCTCGCGAATCACTGTGGCCACGGTCCGCAGAACCTCGTCGCCAGCTGCGTGCCCGTAGGTGTCGTTGACCAACTTGAAATGGTCGAGATCCAGAAGCAACAGTG
>CAYXYM010000267.1:0-5969 GCA_964469285.1 uncultured Gammaproteobacteria bacterium
GATGGAACGTGATCCAGCTCGCGCCGGCTGCGGCGAAGTCCGGCACGATCCGGTCAACGGGCTTGACCATCAGGTGGACGTCGATCGGCGCCGTGACGCCATGCTTGCGCAGGGCTTCGCACACGAGCGGCCCGATGGTGAGGTTCGGGACGTAATGGTTGTCCATGACGTCGAAATGCACGATGTCCGCGCCGGCGGCGAGCACCGCGTCGACTTCCTCGCCGAGGCGCGCGAAGTCCGCAGACAGGATGGACGGGGCGATCAGGTAAGCGCTCATGGGCGCTAACTTTACCTCAGCGCACCACGACCTGCCCGCGGTACATCCCCATTTGGCAGGTGAATCCGTAGCGGCCTGCCTCGAGCGGCGGTAATTCCACGACCGTCGGCCGACCTAGGCGTAGGTCCGCGCTGACCCCAAGATCCGCGAACACCACCTGCTCCGCGCACGCAGACGGGTCGCGTCGCAGGAACCGAAGCTTCAGCGGTTGCCCGGCGGCGACCGTAATTTGCTCGGGCGTATACACACCGTCGGCGACCACGACGTCGACCACGCCGGCCTGGGCGACAGTGCCGGCGCGCTCGCGCGGCCACCAGAACCACCATGCAATCAGCGCAATCAGCGCGACGCCAATTAGGTTGACCAGCATCATTGCGCACCCTCCGGTCGGAACCAGCGCAAGCGGTTCGCGTTCGTAACCACCGTGACCGATGACAGCGCCATCGCAGCGCCCGCGATCATCGGGTTCATCATCACGCCGAGCAGCGGGAACAGCACGCCCGCTGCAATCGGGATCCCGAGCACGTTGTAGATGAACGCGCCGAACAAGTTCTGATGGATGTTGCGCACGGTCGCGCGCGACACCGCAATCGCATCGGCGACGCCATGCAGCGAGCTACGCATCAGCGTGATGCCGGCGCTCTCGATCGCGACGTCCGTACCCGCGCCAATCGCGAAGCCGACGTCCGCGCGCGCAAGTGCGGGCGCATCGTTGATGCCATCGCCGACCATCGCCGTGACGAAACCCTCGGCCTGCATCGCGGCGACCTTGTCGGCTTTCGCATCAGGCCGCACTTCCGCGAACACCTCGTCCACGCCGACAGCGCGCGCCACCGCATCGGCGGTTGCCTGCCGGTCGCCGGTGAGCATCACGACCCGCATGCCCTGATTTTTCAAGCGTGCAATCGCAGCGGCGGCATCGGTGCGTACCGGGTCCGCGATCGCGAGCATGCCAAGCAGTGCGCCGTCCCGGGCGACGAACACCGTGGTCGCGCCGTCCGCGGCGTGGCGGTCCGCCGCATCCCGCAGCGGACCCGCATCCGCACCTTGCGCGGCGAGAAACTCGGCATTGCCGACCGAGACTTTCGCACCCTCCACACTGGCGGCGACGCCCTCGCCGGCGACCGCATTGAACCCATTCGCGGCCGGCACCTTAATGCCGCGCGCTTCAACCGCCTCAAGCACCGCGCGGGCCAGCGGGTGTTCGGAGCCCTGTTCGACGGCGGCTGCGGCCGCAAGCAAGGCCGCCTCTTCGACGCCCTCGGCAGCTTCCGCATGGACCAGCGCGGGGCGACCCTCGGTGATGGTGCCGGTCTTGTCGAGGATGATCGCACTGAGCTTGCCTGACTGCTGCAGCGCATCGCCGTCGCGCACGACCACGCCACGCTCTGCCGCCTTGCCGACGCCGACCATGATCGACATCGGCGTCGCGAGGCCCAGCGCGCATGGGCACGCGATAATCAGCACCGACACCGCGGCGACGAGCGCGTTGGCGGCGACCGGCGCCGGGCCAAAGTTGACCCATGCAATGACTGTCAGTACCGCGACAATTAGAACAACGGGTACGAACACCGCAGACACTTTGTCCACAATGCGCGCAATGGGCGGGCGTGATGCCTGCGCGGCGCGGACCATCGCGACGATCTGCGCGAGCACGGTGTCGCGTCCAACGCGCTGCGCTTCGAACACCAGCGCGCCGCTGCCGTTCAACGTGCCGCCGGTCACGGTATCACCCGCGCGCCGCGTGACGGGGAGGGGCTCGCCGGTCAGCATCGATTCGTCGACCGCGGATTCGCCGTCGACGACAACGCCATCGACCGGCACGCGCTCGCCTGGGCGCACGCGCACCCGATCGCCGATACGCAGCGTGCCGACCGGCACCTCGTGCTCTACCCCGTCGCGGACCACGCGTGCGGTGCGGGGCCGGAGGCCGACGAGCCGGCGGATTGCGAGCGATGCGCGGCCACGTGCGCCGAGTTCCAGCGCCTGACCCAGATTGATGAGCGCGATGATAATGAGCGCTGCTTCGAAGTACGCATGTCGAGCGGCCATTGGCACGATGTCCGGCCACGCGGCGACGACCATCGAATACAACCACGCCGCGCCGGTGCCCATCGCGATCAGCGTGTCCATGTTTGCGTGATGGGCGCGCAGCGAGCGCCACGCGCCGCGGAAAAACCGGCTTCCGGCATAGGTCATCAGCGCGGCGGTTACCGCACCAGCGGCGAGCCAGAACACCTGGCCGGCGCCCGAGTGAAGCATCGGCAACCAGCCGGCCAGGTCGCCGACCATCAACGCAAGACCCGGGATGCCCGCCGCGGCGGTGCGCTGCAGTAGGCGGCGCGCTTCCGTAGCGCTCTCGTCGGGGGCGTCTTCGGCGTCGTCGTCCTCGTCGAGTACGGTGGCCGCGTAACCGGCACTCTTTACAGCCGCGACGAGTTCCGCCGGCGAGGCGGCACCCTGCACGGTGGCCGTGCGGTCCGCGAGATTCACCGCAGCGCTGTCGACGCCGTCGACGGCCGTCAACGCGTTTTCGACGCGGCCGACGCAGCTCGCACAATGCATGCCTTCCAGCGCGATACGGGTTTCATGGTTCATCGCTGAAACCTCGAGAGCGCGTCCATCAGCTCGTCGATCTTCGCGTGGCGTGCGTCGTCGTCACCCTCGACGGTGGCCTGCGCGATGCAGTGCTCGACGTGCTCGCGCAACACCTGCTCTTCGACTTTACGCAACGCGGCGCGCGCGGCGCTGACCTGCGTGAGGATGTCTATGCAATAACGCTCCTCCTCCACCATGCGGACGAGGCCGCCGATCTGTCCATGCAGGCGGCGCAAACGATTCAGCTGTGCTTTGTGGCTGGCGTGTGGGTTCATAGGGCGCATTATACCCCCATGGGGTATATTTGCAAGCGCCGTGGCAGAATCGTCTACATGGGCGACAACGTGTTCGTGGAGATACTGATTTTGCTGACAGCCGCGGTCGCTGCGGTCATTGTCTTCCGTCGTCTGCGCGTACCGTCGAGCCTCGGCTACCTGCTCGTCGGCGCCATCGTCGGGCCCCACGCGTTCGGCCTGGTCTCGGATTCAGAGCAGACCCGCATCCTCGCAGAGTTCGGCATCGTGTTCCTGCTGTTCTCCATCGGCCTGAACTTCTCCCTGCCGCAGATTATGGCGATGCGCAGCATGGTGTTCGGGCTCGGCACCGCACAAGTTGTCCTCACCACGGCCGGCGTGATGCTGGTGGCCTGGCTGTCGGGCGTCCCACTGGCAGCGGCATTCGTGGTCGGCGCGGTGTTCGCTCAGTCCTCGACCACGATCATCAGCAAGCAACTCGCCGAACAGGGCGAGGAACAGACACGCCACGGCCGGCTTGGTATCGCGATGTCGGTGTTCCAGGACGTGACGGCCGTGCCGTTCATCGTCATCATCCCTGCGCTCGCGTATGGCGCGACGGGTTCGCTCGCAGCCCCGCTCGGCATGGCGTTGGTGAAGGCCGCCCTCGCTTTCGTGCTCATTTTCCTGATTGGTCGCTGGCTGCTGAAGCCGCTGTTCCACGAAGTCGCGGCGCGGCAGTCGTCCGAGCTCTTCACGCTGACCGTGCTGCTTGTGACACTCGCGGCGGCCGCGATTACTCAATCATTCGGGCTGTCGCTCGCCCTCGGCGCGTTCCTCGCCGGCATGATGCTCGGCGACACCGAATTCCGGCACCAGGTCGAGGCGTCGGTGCGACCATTCCGCGACGTTCTGCTCGGGTTGTTCTTCATCACGATCGGAATGCTCGTAGACCTCGCCGCATTGCCCGACATCTGGCACTGGACGCTTGCGGGCGCCGCGGTCCTGCTACTCGTTAAAGGCGTGCTCGTCGCGGTACTCGTGCGCAGCGCCGACGTCGACGCACGAACGGCGGTACGGACCGGCGTGTTGCTCGCCGTCGGCGGTGAATTCGGCTTCGCGGTACTCGCGCTCGCGCTGTCGGCAGCGGTGATTTCGCCCGAGCTCGCCCAGATTGCGTTGTACTCGGTGCTGTTCAGCATGGTCGCCGGGCCGTTCCTGATCCGGAACAACGGCTGGATTGCGGGCCGCGCGTTCTCGCTGCCCATTCCGCAGAGCGACGGCGCGCCGAAGCCCGGCAGCGAACTCGTCGAGGCACGCGGCCACGTCATCGTCTGCGGCTATGGCCGCGTGGGCCAGAACGTCGCGCGGATGTTGGAGGAAGAGCACATCCCGTATATCGCGCTCGACCTCGACGTCGGACGTGTGCGCGAAGCGCACGCCGCGGGATTACCCGTGTATTACGCGGACACGAGCGACCACCATGTTGTCGAGGCGGTCGGCCTCGCGCATGCGCGCCTGCTCGTCATCGCACACGACGACCCGAAGGCCGCGAAGAAATTGCTCCAGTTCGCGCGCGGCGCGAATGCCTCGCTGCCGATCATGGTGCGCACGCGCGACGAGACCCGCGTCGACGAACTCATCGCGCTCGGCGCGACCGAGGTCGTGCCCGAGACCATCGAAGCGAGCATCATGATCGCGTCCCAGGCGCTGCTGCTGCTCGGGACGCCGGTGAATCGCGTGTTCCGGCGGGTCCGCGAGCTGCAGGCCAACCGCTACCAGCTGATGCGCGAGATGTTCCCGACCGAGATGACACTGACGGGGTCCGAAAGTGACCTGACGGCCCGCGAGCGGCTGCACACCGTCGCACTACCGGACGGGGCATATGCAATCGGCCACAAGATCGGTGACCTCGAGCTCGACTGCCGCGAAGTCCAGGCGCTGCTGCGTGACAACGAACGTCACGCGCACCCCGATCCCGAAACCGTGCTACAAGCCGGCGATACGCTGGTAATATTCGGTCCGCAGAAAGGGCTTCACCACTGCGAACGCCAATTGCTCACCGGACACTAGACCGCCCGCATGCTCGACGCCAAGATTCACAGCCTGCCCCTCGTCCACCGGGGCAAGGTCCGCGACATTTACGCGGTTGGCGACGACCATCTGTTGATCGTGACGACCGACCGGCTGTCCGCGTTCGATGTGATTTTGCCCGACCCGATTCCCGGCAAAGGCGCCGTACTGACCGCGCTGTCGAACTTCTGGTTCGAACGATTGCAACCGATTGTTCCGAACCACCGCTCGGACATCCGTCTTGAAGACGCCGTACCGGACCCGGCCGAGCGCGCGCCGCTCGAGGGCCGCACCGTCGTCGTGCGCAAACTCGCCGCGCTGCCAATCGAGGCCGTCGCGCGCGGCTACCTGATTGGCTCGGGCTGGAAGGATTACCAAGTCACCGGCGCAGTGTGCGGTATTCCGCTGCCGGCGGGGCTTGTGCAGGCCGCACAGCTGCCCGAGCCGATTTTCACGCCGGCGACGAAGGCGGCAGTGGGCGACCACGACGAAAACATCGGCTTCGAGCGGGCGGCCGCGCTCGTCGGCGAGGAAATGGCGGCGCGCGTGCGCGACGTCACGCTCGCGCTGTACCGCGATGCCGCCGCGTATGCGCGGGATCGCGGCATCATCATCGCCGACACAAAGTTCGAATTCGGCCTCGACCACGACGGCACGCTCGTGCTCATCGACGAGGCGTTGACTCCCGACTCGTCGCGCTTCTGGCCAGCGGATTCCTACCGGCCCGGCTCAAGTCCACCGAGTTTCGACAAACAGTTCGTGCGCGACTACCTCGAGACCCTCGACTG
>CAYXYM010000268.1:0-12712 GCA_964469285.1 uncultured Gammaproteobacteria bacterium
GCACGAATTCAATGAAGATCGTCCGCGTGGGCGACCACAAGATCATGGAGAGTTGAAATGCTGATTTCGATGCGCCAATTGCTGGACCACGCCGCGGAGCACGGCTACGGCGTGCCCGCATTCAACGTCAACAACCTAGAACAGATGCGCGCGATCATGGAAGCGGCCGACAAGACATCGAGCCCGGTGATTGTGCAGGCGTCGGCTGGTGCCCGCAAATACGCGGGCGCGCCGTTCCTGCGCCACCTGCTCCAGGCCGCCGTCGAGGAATGGCCGCCTCTGCCGGTCGTGATGCACCAGGACCACGGCGCATCGCCCGCCGTGTGCCAGCGCTCGATCCAGCTCGGCTTCACGTCGGTGATGATGGATGGCTCGCTCGGTGAGGACATGAAGACGCCGATGGATCTCGAATACAACATCGATGTTACGTGCAAGGTCGCCGAGATGGCGCATGCGTGCGGCGTTTCGGTCGAAGGCGAACTCGGCTGCCTCGGCTCGCTCGAGAGCGGCATGATGGGCGAGGAGGATGGATCCGGCGCCGAAGGCGTGCTGTCGATGGACCAATTGCTGACCGACGTCGAGGAAGCCGCGCGCTTCGTGAAGGAGACGAAGGTTGACGCGCTCGCGATCGCGATCGGCACGAGCCACGGCGCGTACAAGTTCACGCGTCCGCCGACCGGCGACATCCTGTCGATCAAGCGCATCAAGGAGTTGCACGAACGCCTGCCTGACACCCACCTCGTCATGCACGGCTCGTCGTCGGTGCCGCAGGATTGGCTCAAAATCATCGACCAGTACGGCGGCGCGATGGGCGAGACCTACGGCGTGCCGGTCGAGGAAATCCAGGAAGGCATCAAGCACGGCGTGCGCAAGGTCAACATCGACACCGACCTGCGCATGGCGAGCACCGGTGCGATTCGCAAATTCCTGCACGACAACCCGAAGGAATTCGACCCGCGCAAGTATCTCGGGAAGACCGTCGATGCGATGCGCGACATTTGCATCGCGCGCTACGAGGCGTTCGGCACTGCGGGCAATGCCCCGAAGATCAAGCCGCTGTCGCTTGAGAAGATGACGCAGCGCTACGCCGCTGGCGAACTCGATCCGCGCGTCAACTGATGCCATCCAAGGCAGGAAAAATGTGGGAGCGACACCTTTGCGCCGCGATGCTGGTGCTAATGCCTATTCCGGTTGCGGCCGAGATGCTGTTCTCTGTGTCAGCGGGTGTTAACCACGCGACCGTTGAAACACCCCAGCTGCCACCTGTCTTACCTATTTACGTCGCCGGGTCAGCTTCATTTGGCAGTGACCTGACCGAGACCAACGCGCGGCTGACCTTGAATCTTGACCTGCCGCTGCCCTTCATGCGTTTCGAAGCCGGCTGGGCCGACCTCGGGTCGCACACCGGCACAATCTCCTTGACGCAGATCGACGGCACGGTCGATACCTTCACACACACAATTGATGCCGACGTGCGATGGCTTGCCTATGCGCCCGGTATCGAACTTGGACCTTTTGCGATCAGCGGAAAAATCGGGGCTGCGCACCTAGATGTAGGCGGTTTCGACGCGACCGAGGCGCTTCTCGGGGTGAGCGCGGGGTACTACTTCGGCAGCGGTCTTGGCATTCGACTCGACGCCGAACGCATCGGCAGCGACGCGACTCAGTTCGGCGCGAGCGTCAGCTTCCGTTTCTGAAGTAACATCCCCCGATGGGAAGAATACTGAAAGCGCTGGGCGCGCTACTCGGCGTGATGGTCATCATCGCACTCGCGTTCGGCGGCTGGTTCTGGTCGCAACTCAACGCGAGCGTGCCTGCGTACGACGGCGAGCTCGCGCTGTCGGGACTCACGGCGCCGGTCACCGTCGAGCGCGACGCGCTCGGCGTCGTGACAATCCACTCCGAAGACAGATACGACGAAGCGCGTACGCTCGGTTTCGTGCACGCGCAGGAGCGCTTCTTCCAAATGGACTTGCTGCGGCGCAGCGCGGCTGGAGAGCTCGCGGCGCTGGTCGGCGCCGGCGCGGTGCCCCTTGACGAGTCGCGGCGAATCCACCAATTGAGGCGCACCGCAGAGCGGTTCATCGAATCCGCGCCCACCGACTACCGCACACTCCTTGAGGCGTACGCGGATGGCGTGAACGCCGGTCTCGCGGCGCTCGAGGCGCCCCCGTTCGAGTACCTGCTCTTGCGCGTCGATCCAGCGCCGTGGACGCCCGCGGATTCGGTGCTCGCGGTCGGCGCGATGTTCTTCGACCTGCAGGGTGGACACGCGCTGCACGAGCGCCACGAGCTCGTCGCGCGCGAAGCGCTGCCGCCCGCTGTCGCCGATTTCCTGTATCCGGACCTGACCGCGGGTGACGCGCCGATCGACGGCACCGAGAGTCCGCCAGCGGCGATTCCGGCGGCGTCGGATTACGATCTCCGCACGTTGCCCGTCGAACTGTTCGGTGAGCCCGTCGAACCGCGCGCGCCGCCGCCGGTGGGTTCGAACAACTGGGCGGTCGCCGGCGCACACACCGCATCCGGTCGTGGGCTCATTGCGAATGACATGCACCTCGGGCTGCAGGTCCCGTCAACCTGGTTCCGCGTGCAGCTTCGGCGCGACGGCTGGGAGTTGACCGGCGTGACGCTGCCGGGCACGCCGCTCGTCGTCGTCGGCAGCAATGGGTCGGTCGCGTGGGGCTTTACCAACAGCTACGGCGATTGGATGGATCTCATCGTGCTCGAAACAGACGAGCTCGGCCGTTACCGCGCGCCGGACGGTTGGCATGCGTTCGACGTGGTGTCGTCGCCGATCGCGGTCGCGAACGGCAAGGAACGCGCGTTCGATTTCAAGAACACAATCTGGGGACCCGTCGTCGGCGAATTACCGGACGGCCGGCCCTACGTGGTGCGGTGGGCCGCGCACGACCCGCGCGCGTACACCCCAGGGTTCATGGCGCTCGCCAGCGCGCGCTCTGTCGACGAGGCGATTGCCGCGGCGAACCGCTCCGGCATCCCGCAGCAGAACTTCGTCGTCGCCGACGCCGACGGCAACATCGGCTGGACCATCATGGGTCAGATACCCGATCGTGAAGGCGGTTGGCGCGCGCCGAACGACGCGCCGCGCGTCGTGAACCCGGAGAGTGGCCGCATCTGGACGGCGAATTCACGCGTGGTCGGCGGTGACCGCCTTGCGGTGGTCGGTGACGGCGGCTACGCGTACGGACACCGGGCAGCACAGATTCGCGACCGCTTGCTCGCGATTGACAAGGCAACGCCAGCCGACATGCTTGCGGTCCAGCTCGACGATGAATCGCTGTTCCATACGCGTTGGTACGAACAACTGCTCACACTGCTCGACGACGCGACCGTCTCTGGCGATGCACGTTATGCCGCGGTACGTGACGTGCTGCGCGGTTGGGATGGTCGTGCGTCGGTGGACTCGGTCGCGTTCCGCTTGGTGCGTGGCTGGCGCAACACGGCCGTCGCCCACATGCTCTCCGCGCTCACCGCCGAAGTGCGCGATGCGGATGAAGCGTGGCGCTACCGGAGCTTCCGCAGTGAGGCGTGGGCTTGGCCGCTCGTGCGCGACGAACCGATCCATTTGCTCGATCCTCGTTTTTCGTCGTGGCGCGACCTGAAACTCGCAGCGCTCGACGACCTGCTCAGTGAGCTCGGCGTAAGCACCGCCGATGACGTCGCGCTGAAGACCTGGGGCGCGTTGAACACGGTGCGTGTCCAGCACCCGCTGAGCCAGGCCGTGCCGTTCATCGGTAACTGGCTCGACATGCCCGCGCAAGCATTGCCTGGTGAGTCGTATACGCCGCGCGTGCAAGGCGTGCGTTTCGGTGCGTCGCAGCGCATGGCGGTGAGCCCTGGCGACGAGGCGAATGGATACTTCCACATGCCGGGCGGGCAGAGCGGCCACCCGCAATCTCCGTATTACGGCGCCGGCCATGATGACTGGGCGGCGGGTCGACCGACACCGTTCCTGCCCGGCGACGCCGAGCGCACGCTGATACTCGCGCCACCGGCTGGAGAGGCCCGTGTCGTTTCCGTCGCGCTGCCGTCGGGGCCCGGTGCTGTCGCGCCGAACACCTCGAACGCGCCGGACGGCAGCGTCTTGTTCTCATGGATCGAACCCGAAGGCGAGGGCCACGCGCTTAGATTTGCGCGGTTACAAGACGGTGAATGGACCGCACCCCTGACTATCGCGACCGGTGAACGCTGGTTCGTGAACTGGGCGGATTTCCCGGCGCTCGTCGAACTCGAGGACGGCACGCTTGTTGCGCACTGGCTGCAGAAGAGCGGCCCGTCGACGTATGCGTATGACGTGATGGTCACGCGGTCGTCGGACGGCGGCGCCTCGTGGAGCGAGCCGGTCACGCCGCATAACGATGGCACGCAAACCGAGCATGGGTTCGTGTCGTTGCTACCGGTCGCGAACGATACGCTACGGCTCGTCTGGCTCGATGGCCGTGAGACCAGCGGCGGACACGGTGACCACGGCGGCGGCGCGATGACGCTGCGCACGCGCGCGTTGACCACCGACGGGACCTGGGGTGAAGAGGAACTACTCGATGCGTCGGTGTGCGATTGCTGTCAGACCGCCGCGGTTGCGACGGGCCGCGGCGTCACGGTTGCCTACCGCGGCCGCACCGCCGATGAGATTCGGGACCTGCTTCATACGTCCTTGCGCGACGGTGCCTGGAGCGAGCCGCGGACATTGCGGGACGATGGTTGGCAGATCAATGCATGCCCCGTGAACGGGCCGGCGCTCGCCACGGATGGGGCGCAACGCGTTGTCGCCACGTGGTTCACCGGGGCCGGCGATATTCCACGCGCATTTGCGTCGTTCTCGACGGATGGTGGCGACTCGTTCGGCGAGCCGATACTACTCGACGAAGGCACGACGCTCGGTCGCGTGCACGCGGTCCTGTTACGCGACGGTAGCGCGCTGACCAGTCGTCTGGACGGTGGCGACAGCCCGGCCATCCGTGTCCAGCGCGTGCAGGCTGACGGTCGGGCTGATCGGTCGATCATCGTCGCGCAGTCCAGCGCGGCACGCGCGAGCGGGTTCCCGCGGCTCGCGCACGTGGGCGACGACGTGCTGGTGGTCTGGACGGAGCCCGGCGGCTTACGCGCCGCGCGGGTCAGTCTGCCATCAGCGCGGTGAGGTCCGCGATGACTTCGCCCGAGTGTTCTTCGGGCTTCACCTTCGCGTAATGCTTCGCAATCGTGCCATCCGGCGCGATGATGAAGGTCTCGCGCTTTGCATACGACATCGGACCCATTTTACCGAGCACGCCGTAGGCTTTTGCGGCTTCCTGGTCAGCATCGGACAGCAGCGTGAACGGGAGCGAATATTTCTCCGCGAACGCCTGGTGTGACTCGATGTCGTCGAGGCTCACGCCGACGACTTCGGCGCCCATCTCTCGGAACTTGAAGATGTCGTCTCGGAAACTGCAGGCCTCGGTCGTGCAGCCCGGCGTGTCGTCCTTGGGGTAGAAATACAACACAAGCCAGCGGCCGTTGTAGTCGGCGAGCGAGCGGGTCGTTCCTGTCTGGTCGAGCAGGCTGAACGCGGGCGCGGCTTCGCCGACTTTCGGCTGGGCGACGGCGGGCGCGGAGAAGAACAACGCGGCGGCGACGGTGACGATGACCGCAGCGGTTACAAAGAGTGTGATGGTCATACGCATGGGGACCTCCGGGTTTTGCCATACGGTATCATGCCGCGATGACACAGACGCGTCGTAGCGGCTTGGTCCTCACCGGGGGTGGCGCACGCGGCGCTTACCAGGTCGGGGTCTTGAAGGCGCTCGCCGAAAAGCTGCCGCGCGGCGGCCCGAACCCGTTCCCCGTGGTCACTGGCACCTCGGCCGGCGCAATCAACGCCGCGGCGCTTGCCTGCTTTTCTGACGACTTCCACCATGCGGTCGCTGCGCTAGAGCGCGTGTGGTGCGGGTTCCACATTGGCCAGGTCATCCGGTCCGATCCGTGGACGATGGCGCGTAGCTCACTCGCCTGGTTCGTGGCGCTGGTCACGGGCGGGGTCGTCAGCAGCCCGCCGCGGTCGCTGCTCGACAATGCACCGCTCCGGGACCTCATCGAGCGCGAAATCCCCATGGAACGCATTGGCCCTGCCATCTCGGCCGGGCATCTGCATGCCGTCTCGGTCAACGCGTCGGCGTACAGCCTCGCGCGCTCGATCTCGTTTTACGACGGCGCGCCGGGTATCACCGACTGGGCGCGAACGCGCCGCGAGGGGCATCGTGCCACGCTGACTGCAGATCATTTGATGGCGTCGGTCGCGCTGCCGCTCGTGTTCCCCGCGGTGTGCGTCGAGCACGAATACTATGGAGACGGCGCGCTGCGGCAGGGTGCGCCGCTGTCGCCCGCGCTGCACCTCGGCGCCGATCGCCTGCTCGTCATCGCGCTCCGTAACGAGCGACCGAACGAGCCACCGACCGCGGACGCACCGGCGGATTATCCGTCGATGGGCCAAATTGCCGGTTACATGCTCGACGCGCTGTTCACCGACAGCCTGTACAACGACGCGGAGCGCCTGCGGCGCATCAACCAGACGGCCGCCGGCGCGCCCGGCTCAAGTTTGAAGCCGGTCGACCTGATGATTATCAGTCCGAGCGAGGACCCGCGCGAGATTGCAGCGCGGCATGTGAAGAGCCTGCCGCGCAGCGTACGCGCGCTTTTGTGGGGCGTCGGCGCGCTGAACCGCGGCGGCATGCAGCTCGTGAGCTACCTGCTGTTCGAATCGGGGTACACTACCGAGTTGCTGGAACTCGGTTACCGCGACGCGAAAAAACAACTGCCCGACGTGTTGAAATTCCTGTCATGACCTATTGCCTTGCCTTGGCGCTCGACGCCGGGTTCGTGTGCGTGTCCGACTCCCGCACGAACGCTGGCGTCGACAACGTGTCGACGTACAGCAAGCTCCATCGATTCGAAGTCGGCGACCGCATGTTCGTATTGATGTCGTCGGGTAACCTCGCAACGACCCAGGCGGTCGTCACGCGCCTCCGGCGCGACCTGGACGAGGGCGTTGAGCCCAATTTCGCGACGGTCGAACACGCATCAGAGGCGGCGGGCTACGTGGGCGACGTCAGCGCCGCCGCGCAGCGCGCGAGCGACGAAGACCAGGAGCAGTCCAACGGCGATTTTCAGGCGACCTTTATTCTTGCGGTGCACATCCCCGGCGCGCCGCACATGTGCTATCTCGTTTACCCGGCGGGCAACTACATCGCTGCGACCGAAGAGACGCCTTACCTGCAAATCGGTGAGCTGAAAACGGGCAAGGCGATTCTCGACCGCCTGGTCAAGCGCGACGTGCCGCTGGAAGTCGGCGCGCGCATCGCGCTGGTCTCCATGGAAGCCGCGATGCGCAGCAACGTGTCGGTCGGGCCACCTGTCGAGATGTTCGTCTACGAGGCGGGTGCCGACGACCACGGCCGGCACGTAAAATTCGAACACGACAACCCGTATTGGCGAAAGTTATCGCGCGCGTGGGAAGAACAGTTGGGTGTCGCGCTGGGCCGCCTACCAAAGTTCGACTGGGAAATGTAGGAGCGGCGCCTTCGCGCCGCGATATGGAGACTCCGATGCAATCAAAGATGATTACCGCTATCACATTCGTCGCGCTATCCACGCTTGTGATGCCCGCTGCAGCCGCCGACTACGCGCTCGCAATCCACGGCGGCGCCGGCACAATCGCGCGCGAATCCATGACGCCGGAGCGTGAACGCGAGTATCACCGCGCGCTGCGCCGCGCGCTGGCGACGGGCGAGGTGATTCTCAAGAACGGCGGTACGAGCCTCGACGCGGTGACCGCGACCATCCAGGTAATGGAGGACGAGCCGCTTTTCAACGCGGGTCGCGGCGCGGTCTTCACCGCCGAGGGCAAGCACGAGCTCGACGCGGCGATTATGGACGGCAAGACGCTGAACGCCGGCGCGATCGCCGGCGTCTCACGCATCCGCAACCCGGTGCTGCTCGCGCGCGCCGTGATGGAGCACTCGCCGCACGTGATGCTGGTCGGGGCCGGCGCCGAGGCTTTCGCGGAAGAGCAGGGCATGGGCTTCGTCGATCCGAAGTGGTTCCACACCGACGAGCGCTGGCAGCAACTCGAGCGCGCCCGCGCCGCCGAGGCTGATCAGGCCGCGCACACGCTGCCGCGGGAATTCCGGTACGGGACGGTGGGCGCGGTCGCGCTCGATACGCACGGCAACCTCGCTGCGGCGACATCCACCGGCGGTATGACCAACAAGCGCTGGGGTCGCGTCGGCGATGTTCCGGTCATCGGCGCCGGCACCTACGCGGACAATGCAACCGCGGCGGTCTCGGCAACCGGCCATGGCGAATATTTCATCCGCTCCGTGGTGGCGCACGAAATCACAGCGCGTATGCGCTACGCGGGCGAATCGGTCGCCACCGCAGCGACGACGGTCGTGATGAAAACGCTTGTGGAGCGCGGTGGAGACGGCGGCGTGATCGCGGTGGACCGCCACGGCAACATCGCGATGCCGTTCAATTCAGCCGGCATGTACCGCGGCTACGTGAAGCCCGGCCGCGAGCCGTACACCGCAATCTTTCGGGAAGCTGAATGAACACCTTGCTGCAAATCGCCGCGTTTCTCGCATTGGGCCTCGGCGTCGCGCACTCGGTGCTCGGTGAGACTTACATCCTGAAGCCGTTGCTCGCACGCGGCGGGCTGCCGCGGCTGTTCGGCGGCACAGAATTCACGGAGCGCACAATCCGTTTCGCGTGGCACCTGACGTCGATTGCGTGGTTCGGGTTCGCGGCGCTGCTGATGCTGTTGACGCAGCCGCTGATGACTTATCGCAGCGTTGCGCTGGTGATCGCCGTCACTTTCGTCGGTTCGGCGCTGTTCACGGCGGTCGGGTCGCGCGGTCGGCACCTCGCGTGGCCCGTGATGCTGTTTATTGGGGGTGTGGCAGGGTATTTGGCTTACGCTTGAGCAGCGCGGACAACCTCGTCGACGAAGCGTAACTTCTCGGTCGTTGCGGCGTTCAGCGCGAATGGATAGGCGTCGTTCAGCCCCATGCTGCGATTCATGCTGTTGATCGATATCGTCAGCGGCAACCATTTGCCGACCATGTCATCGAAACTGTCGAACGTCGGGTCGCCGAGGCCGACGGCGTGCGCCGTTTCGAGCGCGTCGGTCATCTGCAGGAAGTGGGCCCAGGTTTCGCCCCAGTCCTCCCACGGATGCGATGACGCGTACGCGCTGATGTAATCCTGCTGCCAGGACGTGCCTGGACCTTCCTCGTAATGCCGCTTCAAGGCGGCCTGGTAATCCTGCCGCTCGTCGCCGAACAACGCACGGAAGGCGGCGAGACGCTCGGGGTCGTCGCGCACCAGGCGGTCCCAGAAGTAATGCCCGCTCTCGTGCCTGAAATGCCCGAGCAGGGTGCGGTACGCCTCGTTCATCTCGAGGCGCATTTGCTCGCGCGCGACGTCGTCGGCCTCTGCGGTGTTGATCGTGATCAGTCCGTTCGAGTGGCCCGTCATGATGCGACCGCCGGAGCTTTCGTTAGAGAACTCGCTCCACTTCGCGTCCTCAAGGAACTGGAACTCGAGGCCGCGCGCCGGATCGTCGGCCTTTGCCGCGAAGGGCAGTCCGAGCCGAAGCAGGTCGTACACGAGGCGTCGTTTCGAAAACTCGATGCGCGCCCACAGCAGTCGGTTCCACGAAGTCGACAGGTCCGGGATGGTGCGGTTCAGCCGGCAGGCGTCGCAGAAGGTGTGCTCGGAATCTGCCGGCACCATCCAGTTGCACACGCCCTCGTACCTGTAGTTGTTGCACTTTTTCCAACGCGCGCCTTCGGCTTCCCATTCGTCGCCGGCCGGCTCCAGTGCCGCGAGCTTGAGGCGCTCGGGCAGGAAGCCCAGCTCGCGCTGGCACACGACACAGAGTGTGTTCTCGAAGAACACCGCGTTGCCGCAGATGCACTTGAAGCTACGCATCGACGGCGAACCACGTCGTGTTGATTTCGTCGTGCAGGCCCGCAATCGCGACCTGCAGCCTGTCGAGGAAGCGGTGCAGATCCGCTTCCTTCAGGGTCTGCACGTTCGTCCGCTTCAAGCGGCGCTGCAATTTCGAGACCTCGTGGACCGGGCGCTCGCAGCGTGGGATGCGCTGCAGACAGGTGCTCACCTCGCCCAGGCAATGCGATACCGCGCGCGGAAACTGCGAATCCTTAATCAGGAACTGGAGAACGTCCGGCGCGCGGACGCGCAATCGGACGTGATGGCGATACATCTGGTATGCCGTGAGTGACTTGAGCACGCTCATCCACTGGATGTTCGCGAACGGCGTCAGGTCGTCGGCGCTCTCGACCAGCAGGTCCTCGGTCCGGACGTCGAGAATACGCGAGGTCATGTCCGCGCGTTCCAGGTATCGCCCAGCCTTGACGAACCAGTACGACTCCGAGCGGCTCATCGTTCCGGCGAGCAAGCCGGTGATCTGCTGGCAGTCGCTGATCAGGGTGTTCAGAAACGCATAGCGAGCGCGTTTTGGCACGCCCGATGCGGTGCGCAAGCGCGCGTTGAGGAACAGGTCGTTCAGCCGTTCCCACACCTCCCGCGGCACGATGTCGCGCGTGGTGCGAAGGTTCTCGCGTGCGAAGTCGAGCGAGCTGATAATCGAGCCGCTGTAGCGTCGGTCGGCGACGAGGAAGCGGACGACGTTGCGCTCGTCGAGCGCGTCGTACAGCTCACCGAATTCCTCCTCACCCCCCGTAATCTCGAGCAGCGGTTGCCAGCCGAAGTGCACCCGCCGCGGAAGGTCGAGTACCAGATTCGAATTTACGTTTATGAGACGCGCGAGGTCCTCGGCGCGCTCGAGGTACCGCGCCATCCAGTACAGGTTTTCCGCGACGCGCGACAGCATCAGGTCGCCTCCAGGTCGATGATCCACGTGTCCTTGCTGCCGCCGCCCTGCGAGGAGTTCACGACAAGCGAGCCCTTGCGCAGCGCGACGCGCGTCAGGCCGCCCATGGTTACATACGGCGTCGGTCCGGAAAGGATGAATGGCCGCAGGTCGACGTGGCGGGGCTCGCACACGCCATCGCCGACCAGTGTCGGCGTCGAGGACAGCGATAGCGTCGGTTGCGCGATGTAATTGCGCGGGTCTTTTCGAATGAGGCGCGCGAACTCGTCGCGCTGCTTCTTTGTCGACTGTGGCCCGATCAGCATGCCGTAGCCGCCGGATTCGTTCGCCGGCTTGACCACGAGCTTGTCGAGATTCTTCAACACGTGGTCGCGTTGGATTGGATCCATGCAACGGAACGTCGGCACGTTCGGGATGATGGGATCCTCGCCGAGGTAGTAGCGAATGATCTCGGGCACGAACGAGTACACGACCTTGTCGTCGGCGACGCCGGAGCCCGGTGCATTTGCGAGTGCGACCTTGCCGGCCCGCCAGGACCGCATCAGGCCGGGGACGCCAATCATCGAATCCGGATCGAAGACTTCGGGGTCGATGAACAGGTCATCAATACGGCGGTAGATTACGTCGACGCGCTCGAGTCCGGCGATGGTGCGCATATACACGCATTCGTCGTCGCCGACGACGAGATCGCGGCCTTCGACCAGCTGGCAACCCATCTGCTGCGCAAGGTAGCTGTGCTCAAAATACGCGGAGTTGTAGATGCCCGGCGTGAGGACCACGACGACCGGGTGGCGCGCGCGCGGCGACAGAGACGACAGCATTTCGAGCAGCTGGGTCGCGTAGTCGTCGACGGGCATGATTGCCTGTTCGCCGAACAACTCCGGGAATGTCCGCTTCATCACCTGCCGATTCTCGAGCATGTACGAGACGCCGGACGGCACGCGCAGGTTGTCCTCGAGTACGTACACCGTGCCGTCACCGTCGCGCACCAGGTCCGATCCGCAAATATGCGCCCAGGTGCCGTTCGCGGGTACGACGCCGACGCATTGCGGTCGAAAATTCTTCGAGTCCGCGAGCAGCTCTCCGGGGAATACGCCATCCGCGACGATGCGCTGCTCGCCGTATAAGTCGGCGATGAACAGGTTCAGCGCGTGGACGCGCTGGACCAGGCCAGCGCTGATGCGATCCCATTCGCTGCGCGCGATGATCCGAGGGATGATGTCGAACGGCCACGCGCGGTCGATCGAACCGCCTTCCTCGTCGTACACGGTAAACGTGATGCCCATCACGATAATCGCGAGTTCTGCGGCGTCCTTACGCTCACGCAGTTCGTCGTCCGACAGTGCGCGCAGATAGCGGCTTAGCTCGCGCGCGGGCGCGCGCGGTCGCCCCCCGGGGTCGATCAGCTCGTCCCAAGTACCGGCGCTGTCGTAGTTTTTCCAGTCAATCACGAGGAAATCAGCTCCCGCAACGTGCGCGCGCCCAGTGCGCCGGCGATTGCATCGTCGATTTCTGCCTGCACGTCGTCGACGGCGCCGATGAGCCCCGGGTTAGCATTGCGGTAGTCGTCGAGTGAACCGCCATGGCGCATCGCGTCGACGATTTGGTGCAGCGTGATTGCCCCCGGGTCGCGGCCCGGCGCATAGCAGTCGCTGTCGTCGCCGGTCGTCATCAGCAGCCCGCTGCCGAGCAAGCGCCGCAGCACAGTATCGAGCGGTTCTGCGCTGATGCGCAGCTCGCGGCTCAGCGCGTTCGGCGTCCAACGCGGCCCGGATTCGTTGAAGTCGCGCGCGACGACGT
>CAYXYM010000269.1:0-3566 GCA_964469285.1 uncultured Gammaproteobacteria bacterium
CCGGCATCCGTCCACAGGATGTTGCCCATGTGGCAATCGCCATGCAGGCGCAGCCGCGCGAAATCCCCAGCGCGCGCGAATGCCGCGTCGAGGCGCGGCAGTAGGTCGTCGACGGTGCTGCGCCATGCGGGTAGCAGGTCGTGCGGGATGCTGTCGTGTTCGAGCAGCCAGTCGCGCGCTGCGAGCGCATAGCTCGCGACGTCGACCGATGGGCGGTGCGTGAACACGCGCGCGGCGCCGGCTGCGTGGATGCGGCCCAGAAACCGACCGATCCAGTTCAGTTGGTCCGGGTCGCCGGGTTCCGGCGCACGACCGCCGCGGCGCGGGAACAGCGCGAAGCGGAAGCCCGCATGGCGATGCAGCGTGATGCCGTCGTCGGCGAGCGGCGCGACGACGGGAATCTCGAGTTCGGCGAGTACCAGCGTGACCGGGTGCTCGACGCCGTCGAGGCTACCGGGCGCGAATGCGACGGGCGGCTGCTCGCGCTGAACAGCTACGAGAACCGCGTGTACCAGGTCGGCCTGCATGACGGTCCGCCGCTCGTCGCGAAATTCTACCGGCCCGGCCGTTGGTCCGACGACGCCATTGCGGACGAACACGCGTTCACGCTGGAACTCGCCGAACTCGAGATCCCCGTCGTCGCGCCGCTCGCCGACGACGGCGTCACGCTGCATCGCCACGCGGGGTTCCGCTTCGCGCTGTTCCCGCGCCGCGGCGGCCGCGCGCCTGAACCCGGCGACCCCGACCAACTCAATTGGATCGGCCGCTTCCTGGGCCGCATCCACGCAGCCGGTGCCGCGCGCGCATTCACGCACCGCCCGGCAGTCGACGTCGCGAGCTACGCGCTTGCGGCGCGTGATTGGTTGCTCGAACACGACAGCATCCCGCACGACCTGCTGCCCGCGTGGCGCAGCACGGTCGACGACTTGCTGCCGCGGCTTGATGCCGCATTCGCGCGCGCCGGCGATTATGCGCGGCTGCGTCTGCACGGCGATTGCCACATGGGTAATATTCTATGGACCGACGCGGGGCCGCACTTCGTGGACCTCGACGACTGCCGCACCGGGCCGGCGGTACAGGACCTGTGGATGCTGCTCTCAGGCGACCGCGCGGAGATGACGGCGCAGATGATCGAGGTTCTCGACGGTTATGAAGACTTCATGGACTTCGACCCGCGCGAGCTGCACCTCATAGAGGCCCTGCGAACGATGCGCATGCTGCACCACGCCGCCTGGATCGCCCAGCGCTGGGACGACCCCGCGTTCCCGGCGGCATTCCCCTGGTTCGGCGGCCAGCGCTTCTGGGAAGACCAGGTTCTCGGCCTCCGCGAGCAGACCGCTTTGCTCGACGAACCCCCACTCCGACTCGTGCCATGATAGTGCGATGGTGCGACCCGCAACACTTGACGACCTCGACGCGCTCGTAGACCTGGAACACCGCTGTTTCGACAGCGATCGGCTGTCGCGTCGCAGCTTCCGTCGCATGATTACGCGCGCGAAAGCGGCGCTTCTCGTCGATCACGACGGCGATACGCTACGCGGTTACACGCTCGTGTTGTTCCATTCGGGCAGCTCGCTTGCGCGGCTTTACTCGATGGCCGTCGATCCTGCGCAGCGTGGGCGCGGCGTCGCGCGCGCACTGCTCGCCGAGGCCGAACGCGTCGCCGGTGAGCGTGATTGCATCGACATGCGCCTGGAGCTGCGCTCTGACAACGTCGAGGCGCTGAAACTTTACGAGGCATCCGGGTATCGCCAGTTCGACGTGCAGGCGGATTATTACGAGGACCATATGGATGCGATCCGTATGGAAAAGTCGCTCGTGCCGCCGCTGCCCAGTCATAGGGTCCGCGTACCGTATTACGAGCAGACGCTCGACTTCACCTGCGGCTCCGCGGCGATGCTGATGGCGATGCGCGCGCTCGACCCCGAACTCGAGCCGTCGCGCACGCTCGAACTTCGCATTTGGCGCGAGGCGACGACCGTCTATATGACGTCCGGGCACGGCGGCTGCGGCCCCTACGGACTCGCGCTGTCCGCGCATCATCGCGGGTACGACGTGGAGGTCTGGATTGACGGCGACGTGTCCGAATTGTTCGTCGATTCGGTGCGCAACGAGGAGAAGAAAACCGTCATCCGCCTCGTTCAGCAGGATTTTCTAGAGGAGCTTTCCGCGTGCGGCATCCCGCTGCATGAAGGGCCGGTGACCATCGAGCGCGTGCAGGCGGCGTTCGAGGCGGGCGGCATCCCCGTGGTGCTGACGCGCGACCCGCACTGGGTCGTCGTGACTGGGTTCGACGAGCGCTTCGTGTACGTCCACGACCCGTACGTAGACGAGGACGAGAATCAGTCACGGGTGGACTGCGTTAACCGCCCGATTCTGAAACGCGAGTTTGCCAGAATGGCGAAGTACGGCCGCCACAAACAACGCGCTGTCGTAATCGTGAAGGAGCGAAGATGTCGCAACACCTGATCGTCGTCGAAAACCGCAGCGACTGGGAGCCGGACTTTCCGGACAGCCGCGTCATCACCGCGCGCGAGTACCTGCGCGACGCCGAATACTTCAAGCTTCGCAACTGCAAGGTCACCAACTTGTGCCGAAGCTACAGTTACCTGAGCACCGGCTATTACGTGTCGCTGCTCGCCGAGGCCCGCAAACACAAGGTAATTCCATCGATCCGTACGCTGTCCGAGCTCAGCCGCAAATCGATTTACAGCCTCGACGTCGCCGAGCTCGATGCCCTCGTGCACCGCAGCCTGCGTAAGAGCGCCGTTCGCGAGTTCAACCTGTTGCTGTACTTCGGCTATACCGAACACAGCGAACTCGAGGACCTCGCGCGCCAGATTTTCGAAATGTTCCCGTGTCCGCTGCTGCGTGTGGAATTCAAGCTGCAGGGCGACAAGTGGCGCATTACGCGCATCCGGCCGTACTGGTTGAACCAGCTTGAAGACGTCCAGCACCGCCCGTTCATCTACGCAATCGAGCAGCATTTATCCAAACGCTGGCGCAGCCGACGAAAGCAACCGGAGGTCCTGTACGACCTCGCGATGCTCGTGAACCGCGCCGACCCACTGCCGCCGTCGGGCAAGAAGGCACTCGCGAATTTCGTGCGCGTCGGCAAGACGCTGGGCCTCGCGATCGAGCTGATCGAGAAACGTGACTACCCGAGGGTCGCGGAATATGACGCGCTGTTCATCCGCGAGACGACGCGCATCGACCACTACACGTACCGGTTCGCGCGCAAGGCGGAAAGCGAGGGCATGGTCGTCATTGACGATCCGAACTCAATTCTGAAGTGCACGAACAAGGTCTACCTCGCGGAGCTTCTGAAAGCCAATCGCGTCCCGACGCCAAAGACCGTGATTTTTGGCGAAGACGGCCTCAAGGCACTCGAAGCCGAAATTCCCTACCCGATTGTCCTGAAAATCCCCGATGGTTCGTTCTCACGCGGCGTGTTCAAGGCGAACGACCGCGCGGAGCTCGAATCCATCAGCCAGGGGCTGTTCAAGGAGTCCGACCTCATCCTCGCGCAGGAATTCCTCTACACCGAATTCGACTGGCGTATCGGC
>CAYXYM010000270.1:0-3420 GCA_964469285.1 uncultured Gammaproteobacteria bacterium
TTCGCCTGAACCTGTTCATTGAACTTGGCGCGCGAGATCACGTACAGGTCGAGCTCGGTCTTTGCAATGGCATCGGCCGAGCGCACACCCTTGTCGAGGAAGTTCATCTCTCCGCAAAAGTCCCCGCGGCCGAAATTTGCGAGGTGGTGGTAGATGCCGCCTCGCAGCGGCAGCAGAACACGCACCGTGCCGCGCCGAATCAGGTAGATGTCGTCACCCGGGTCGCCGTGGCGGAACACGTAGCCGCCGGCTTTCACACTCAGTTCGCGCAACCATGGGCGCAGTTCCTCGACCGCGTCTCGGTCCAGATCCGCGAACAGCTCGATCTCATGCAGGTCGAGTGGGTGCTTTTCATCAGGCCGCTGCCAGCCCGCATGGTCGAGAATTCGGTCCTCAATCCATTCGAGTGCGTCTTCGCGGGAATCGAACACGCGCATACCGCTCTTGCCGCCGCCGACAAGTCCGACCCGTGACAGGTAGCGGTGGATGTCCTGACCCTGCGATAGCCGCGACGGCATGCCGCAGAAACTCAGCGCGCCGCCGTGCTCGACGAGCCGCGCATGCATCTGCCGGAACAGGTTCGCAGCGGTGTAGTCGAGCGACTGTACACGGCGCAGATCCATCAGCAGCCAGCGCCGTTGCTTCAAATCCGCTTCGACCTCGCTGTACAGCTGATCGGTCGTGCCGAAGAACAAATTGCCCTGCAGTTCATACGTCACACCGAGGTGCCCATACTTCGCGAGCAGTTCGCGTGCGTCCTCGAGGCGGTGCGTCTTTGACGAAGACTGGTTGAGCCCCGCGCGGCGGCGCAGCACCGAGCCGTTGATCTGGTCGCGGATGAACAGCAGAATCGCGAGCGCGACGCCGGCGACGGATGCCGCAATCAGGCCGATGAACACCGCGACGACGGCGACGGCGGCGACCACTGCGAAGTCAAAGCGCGTCTCCTTGTGCCGCAAAAGCCGGAACGCAGACCAGTCGAACATGCGGTACGCAATCACGAGCAGGATGCCGGCGAGGGCGGCCAGCGGCACCCACGCGATCAGCGGGGACAGCAGCGCGACCGCAAGCACCACGAATACGCCCTCGACGACGCCGGACCAGCGCGTCTTGCCGCCGCTCGTCACGTTCACCATGGTCGGACCGATGGTACCGGCGCCAGGCATCCCGCCGACGGTGAATGCCGTCAGATTGGCGAGGCCTTGCCCCATGAGTTCGCGGTTCGAGTCATGGCGGTGATGCGTCACCGCGTCGAGAATCACGCAGGTCTTCAGCGTATCGATGGACAGCAGCGCCGCGAGCGCGAGTGCTGAGTAGGCGACGCGCTCGATGTCACCGAGGCGCACCTGCGTGATGCCCTGGAACTGCGCGGAGAGCGAGGACCACACGGAACCCTCGGCCGCGACGGTGCCGATGAGCAGTGGATTGTTGTCGTTGTCCAGAAGCTCGGGCACGAACAGGCCGAGGACGAGATAGGTGGCCGCGCCGGCCAACAGCGCGAATACCGCCGCCGGCATTGCGCGCGTGACGCGCGGCGCGAGCACCATCACCGTGATGGCGACGACTGCGACAGCAACCGGCGGCCAGCGCCATGCCTCGACGGACGCGAGCGCGGGTCCGAGCGACGTACCCGCCTCAAAGCCGAGCACCATCGGCAACTGGCTGAGCGCAATGATCAACCCGACGCCCGTGAGGTAGCCGCTGACGACCGGATACGGAATGTACTTGATAACGCGTCCGCCTTTCAGCAGGCCAAACGCAAACTGAAGCAAACCCGTCAGCATGACCGTCACGCCGAGCAACGCGATGACCTGCAGTGGTGCGACGCCATTCGCGGTGAGGAGCGCCGCAAGTCCTGCAAGTATCGCCGCGGCCGGTGCACACGGCGCCGAAATGAGCGCGCGGGTGCCGCCGACAAGCGGCGCGACGAGGCCGACTGCTGCGGCGCCGAGCATGCCGTACCACGCGCCGCGCGGCGCGAGACCCGGGTCGATTGCCGAAAAAACTAGTACGCCGAATGCGATGGACGACGGCAGTGCGACGAGCATCGCCGCGAGGCCGCCCCAAACGTCACCCGCCTGGATTTTGACCATCCCGTCAGTCTAGCCGAACTTGTTATACTCGGCCGATGCGCACACTAATTCTTGCCTCATCCCTATTGGTTGCCGCCTGCGGCACGAGCTCCGCACCGGAAGCACCCGTCAATCCGCTGCTCGCCGAGTGGACCGGCCCATACGACGGCGTGCCCGCGTTCGACCAGATGGACCTCGCGGACCTGAAACCCGCGCTGGAGCACGGCATGGAGCTCGAGCTCGCCGAAGTCGACGAAATCGCGAACAACCCGGAGCCGCCGACCTTCGAGAATACAATCGTCGCGTTGCAGCGCACCGGCGACGAGCTGGGTCGGGTTTTCACTTACTACGGCATTTGGAGTTCCAATCGGTCGTCACCGGAGTTTCGCGAAATCCAGCGCGAGATGGTGCCGCGACTTTCGGAATTCCGCAGCAAGATCACGCAGAACCGTGCCTTGTTCGAGCGTGTGCAGGCAGTGTATGAAGGCTCCGAGATGGACGCGCTGCGCCCGGACCAGCAGCGCCTGACTTGGTTGACCTACAACGGCTTCGCGCGCAATGGCGCGACCCTTACCGGCGCCGAGGCCGAACGCTACGCCGCAATCAATCAGGAACTCGCCGGGCTGCACACGCGCTTCGCGAACAACGTGCTGGCGGACGAAGAGGGCTACGTGACGTGCATCACCGACGCGCAGCTCGGCGGCTTGCCGGCATCGCTGGTCGCGGCGGCGCGCGCCGCGGGCGAGGAACGCTGTGACGCCGGTGAATTCGCGATCACGAATACGCGTTCCTCTATGGACCCGTTCCTCACGTTTTCCGATGAGCGCGACCTGCGTGAACGCGTCTGGCGCCTGTACTACAACCGCGGTAATAACGGCGACGAACAAGACAACAACGCGTTGATCGCGCAGATCCTGAAGCTGCGCGACGAGCGCGTTGCGCTGCTGGGGTATGACAACTATGCCGAGTGGCGCCTCGAGGATCGCATGGCGAAGTCACCGGAGCGCGCGATTGAACTGATGCGCGCGGTGTGGCCGGCTGCGATTGCGCGCGTCGAGGAAGAGGTCGCCGACATGCAGGCGATCGCCGACGCCGAGGGCGCAGACATCACGATCGAGCCGTGGGATTACCGCTACTACGCGGAGAAGGTCCGTAAGGACCGCTACGACCTGGATTCGGACGAAGTGAAGCAGTATTTGCAGCTCGACAAGCTGCGCGACGCGATGTTCTACGTCGCGGGCGAGCTGTTCGGCTTCGACTTCACGCCGGTGCCCGAGGGTACCGTTCCGGTGTTCCACCCGGACGTGAAAGTGTGGGAGGTCACGAAGCGCGCTGACGGCAGCCACGT
>CAYXYM010000271.1:0-12754 GCA_964469285.1 uncultured Gammaproteobacteria bacterium
TTTTGGTTGATGATCGCGTCGATCGCCACCGCGGTCTTACCGGTCTGGCGGTCGCCGATGATCAGCTCGCGCTGCCCCCGGCCGATCGGCACCATCGAGTCGATCGACTTCAGCCCGGTTTGCACCGGCTGGCTCACGGACTGGCGCGTGATGACGCCCGGCGCGACCTTCTCGATTGGCGCGCTGTACGGCGTCTCAATCGGGCCCTTGCCGTCGATCGGCTGGCCGAGGGAATTGACCACGCGACCGAGCAGCGCCGGGCCGACCGGAACCTCGAGGATGCGGCCGGTCGTTTTCACGACGTCGCCCTCGGAAATCTGCTTGTAATCGCCGAGCACCACCGCGCCGACCGAGTCGCGCTCGAGGTTCAGCGCAAGGCCGTAGGTCTCGCCCGGGAACTCGAGCATCTCGCCCTGCACCGCATCCGCGAGGCCGTGGATGCGCACGATACCGTCGGTGACCGTGACCACCGAGCCGGTGTTGCGCGCCTCGGCAACGCCATCGAAATTCTCGATGCGCTTGCGGATGAGGTCGCTGATTTCGGAAGGATTCAGTTGCTGCATGTCTTATGCCTCGTTAAAGCGAAGCGGCGAGCTTCGCGAGCCGCCCCTTCACAGATCCATCGATGACCAGGTCGCCGGCACGGATGACCGCACCGCCGAGCAGTGTCGCGTCGACGCGCGGGTGGATGACCACGTCGCGGCCAAGCCGGCGTTGCATCGCCTTTGCGTACGCCTTTTGCTGCTCGTCCGTGAGCGGGACCGCCGAAATCACTTCGACGTCCGCGCGGTTCTCGGCGACCGCGCGCATCGCCTCGAATTGCAGCGCAATCGCGGGCAGCGCGAGCAGGCGGTTGCGCTGCGCGAGCAACGCGAGGAACGCGCGGCCGGATTTGCCGGCGGCCGTGCCCGTAATCTCGTCGAGCAAAGATGCGAGCGCTTCGGTTTCGACCTGCGGGTTGCCGATCAGCATCTCGAACTCGGGTTGCTCGACGGCCGCCGAGGCGCCCTGCAACAGCGCGCCCCAGTCGGCAAACGAACCGGACGCCTGCGCCGTCTCGAACGCTGCGCGCGCGTAGGGGCGGGCGATAGTATTGAGTTCAGCCATCGTTCGTCAGAGCTCGGCGGCCAGCTTGTTCAGCAGGTCGCGGTGCGTCTTCTCGTCGATTTCGCGCTCGAGAATCTTGCCCGCGCCGGCCATCGCAATCGCCGAGACCTCACCGCGCAGCGCCTCGCGCAAGCGATTGCGTTCCTGCTCGATTTCCGCTTGCGCGGCTGTGAGGATGCGCTCGCGTTCGACCCGCGCCTGCGTCTTGGCTTCCTCGACAATGCCGGTGCCCCGCTTGTTCGCCTGGCCGAGAATGTCCGCGGCCTGCGTGCGCGCCTCGTTGTTGATGTCCGCCGCCTGCGTTTTCGCATTCTCGAGGTCGCGAACGCCCTTCTCGGCGGCCGCGAGGCCGTCGGAAATCTTCAGCTGGCGGTCGCGCATCGCCGCCATGATCGGCGGCCACACGAACTTGACCATCACGAACACGAAGATGCCGAAAGTGATGAACTGCCCGAGCAGCGTTGCGTTGAGATTCACGGCGTATTCCTCAACCGCCCGTGGCGGTCTGCAATCCTGCCAGGAACGGGTTCGAGAACGTAAAGAACAGCGCGAGACCGATGCCGATCATCGCGACCGCGTCCAGCAGGCCGGCGACGATGAACAGCTTCACCTGCAGCATCGGTGCGAGTTCCGGCTGGCGCGCCGCGCCCTCGAGGAACTTGCCGCCGAGCAGGCCGAAGCCGATTGCGGTACCGGCGGCGCCACCGGCGAGAATCAGGCCTACCGCGATGACCGTCATCCCCTGTACCTGGGCAATCAAACTCATATCCATCTGTCTTCTCCCGAAAAGTGAATAGCCAAAAAATCAGTGTGTATCGTGCGCCATGCTGAGGTACACGATCGTCAGCATCATGAAGATGAACGCCTGTAGCGGCACCACAATGATGTGGAACAGCGCCCAAGGCGCACCCAACATCCACTGCATATACCACGGCAACAGCGCGATCAGTAGGAAGATCAGCTCGGCCGCGTACAGGTTGCCGAAAAGTCGCAGCGCGAGCGACACCGGCTTCGCGAGCAGTTCGACGACGTTAAGAATCAGGTTTGCCGGGAACAGCCACGGTCCAAACGGGTGCGTAAGCATCTCTTTGGTGAAGCCCCCAACGCCCTTGAACCGGATGCTGTAGATCAGGATCAGCGCGAGCACCGGCAGCGACATACCGAAGGTCGCATTGACGTCGGTGGTGGGCACGATCTTGAAGTAAGGGTCGTAGCCGAACCAGCTCGCGACGCCGGCGACCAGGTCGACCGGTATCAGGTCCATGAAATTCATCAACAGAATCCAGACAAAAATCGTCAGCGCCAGCGGCGCGATGAAGTCGCGCTTGCCGTGGAAGGATTCCGCAACGGTGTTGTCGGCGAACTGCACCATCCACTCGACAAAGTTCTGCAACGGGCCGGGGACGCCCGCGGTGACGCGGCGCGCGGCGATGACGAACGGGACCAGGAAGAGTAGGCCAAGCGCGAACGACACCATCATCGTGTCGACGTGGAACGTCCAGAAGCCGTCGCCCGCCTGCAGGTTGGTCAGGTGGTGCTTGATGTAGCTGGTGGGGCCGCTTTCAGCCACGTTGATTCGAATCATTTCCCCGTCGTCTCTTCAACCACAAATGGCAGTGACAGCCAGTAGGCGACCAGCGTCGCCGTGTATCCGCCGATGAGTGGCAGCACCGGCAGCTCGGCGGCGATGATCGCGACCGCGAACAGCGCTGCGGTGAGCGCGATTTTGCCGACGGCGCCGAGGTAGAACGCCCGCATCATCTGGCGCGCCGTGGATCCCGGCGCGGCGGAAAACAGCCGTCGCGAGAAGAGGACCATTCCGGCGATGCCGATGACGCCCCCAGCCGCCGCGCTTCCGGCGGCAGCGACCCCGTCGGCCAAAAAACCGACTCCCGCTGCGGCGGCGGTGGCAACCGCCTGAAAGGCCAGAATGTGTCGGGTAATCCGGCCGCCCCAGCGCATAAGACGCGGCATTGTAGCGGGGGCGGCAGGTAGGGTCAACGCAGCTACTTGATGTGCGAGAGAATCCCGTCGAGTTCGTCGAGCGAGTTGTACTCGATGACCAGCTTGCCCTTGCCCTTGGCGGAGTGTTCGACGCGGACCCGCGCGCCGAGCTTGCCCGCGAGGTCGTCCTGCAGCGTACGGATGTTGGGGTCGAGGGCCTTGTTGGTCGGTTTTGACTTGTTACCGCCGAGGAGCTTGCGGACCAAGGCCTCGGTCGCGCGCGCCGTAAGGCTGCCGCGGACCACGGCTTTCGCGGCGTCGGACTGGGCAGCACCCGTCAGTGCGAGCAGGGCGCGCGCGTGGCCCATCTCGATCGCCCTGGATTCGAGCAGTTTTTTCACGTCGTCGTTGAGTTCCTGCAGACGCAACAGGTTCGCGACGGCGGAGCGCGAGCGGCCGACCGCATCCGCAGCCTGCTGCTGAGTGAGTTCGAATTCACGCATCAAGCGGTCGAGCGCGCGAGCCTCCTCGAGGGGGTTCAGATTCTCGCGTTGGATGTTCTCGATCAGCGACATCGCGATGGCCGCGCGGTCGTCGGCGACGCGGACCACGGCGGGAATCTCGTGCAGGCCCGCGAGCTGGGCCGCGCGCCACCGGCGTTCGCCGGCGATGATTTCATATCGGCCGTCGCGAACGCGACGCACGATGATTGGCTGCACGACGCCCTGCGCCTTGATCGACGCCGCGAGGTCCTCGAGCGTGTCCTGGCGCATGTCCATGCGCGGCTGGTACTGGCCACGCTGGATCTGGTCGACGGGCAGCGCGCGCAGGTCGCCGTCCGTGTCCGCGCCGGCGGCAGGCTGACTGGAGGCGTGCGGCGGGCGGCTGCCGCCGAGCAGGGCGTCGAGGCCGCGGCCGAGGGATTTCTTTTTAACCATGGTGGTTTTCCGAGCCTACAACCTTGAGTGGTGCACCAAACACCCGTTTGTTCACTTCGCCGGCGAGGGCGAGATAGGCGAGGGCGCCCGACGACTTCTGGTCGTGCTGGATTGCAGGTACGCCAAAGCTCGGCGCCTCGGCGAGGCGGATGTTGCGCGGGATGATCGTGCGATACACCTTGTCGCCGAAGTGATCGAGCAGTTGCTGCGAGACTTCGTTGGCGAGGTTGTTGCGCGGGTCAAACATCGTGCGCAGCAAGCCCTCGATACCGAGTTCGGGATTCACGTTGTCGCGAATCTGCTCGATGGTGTCGACGAGCGCGGTCAGTCCTTCCAGCGCGTAGTACTCGCACTGCATCGGAATCAGCACGCCCTGCGCGGCGGCGAGCGCGTTCACGGTCAACAGATTCAGCGACGGCGGGCAGTCGATCAACACGTAGTCGAACTCGCCGTCGAGCCGCGACAGGGCGTGCTTCAACCGGCCCTCGCGATTGAACTCGTTCATCAGCGAGACTTCGGCCGCAGTCAGGTCCGCATTGCCGGGCAGCACCGAAAAGCCGAGTCCCTCGGGCGTGAGGATCGCACCATGTGGATCGTCCTTCTTCAGCAGCACGTCGAAGCCGGAGACCGCGAGGTCGTTCTTGTCGATGCCACAGCCCATCGTCGCGTTGCCCTGCGGGTCGAGGTCGACGAGCAGGACGCGCCGGCGCGTCGCCGCGAGCGAAGCCGCGAGGTTCACGGCGGTGGTCGTCTTGCCGACGCCGCCCTTCTGGTTCGCTATCGCTATGATTCTAGTCATGTTTTCCTCAAAACGGCGAGATGCCGCTCGGCCTTCAGGCCGGGCACCGCGAGGGCGTGGACGCCGTCGACCGTCCACCCGTCCGGCAGGTCCGCGAGCTCGGCGTCGGGTCGCAACCCTTTCATTGCAAGCAGGCGTCCGTCGGGGGCGCACAGCGCGCCAGCCGCCTCGACGAAGGCCGTAATCGTCGCAAAGGCGCGGCTGACCACGGTATCAAACGCCAGACCCGGGCGGTAGCCTTCGACGCGCGCCTGGACCGCGTGGGCATTCGTAATTCCCAGCGTATCAATCGCGTATTCACAGAATCGGATTTTCTTGCCGTTCGCGTCGAGCACCGTGTAGTCGCGCGCCAGATCCGTGAGCGCCAGCACGAGTCCGGGCAATCCCGCCCCGGTGCCGACGTCGAGCACGGTGCGACCGTGCAGGTAGGGGAGAATCGCGAGGCTGTCGTGGATATGGCGCGGCACCATCTCGGCGGGATCGCGCACCGCGGTCAGGTTGTAAGCGCCGTTCCACTTCTCGAGCAGGTCAACGAACGCGGCATGCCGCGGATTCAAACGCTCAATCCTCGCCGGGCGGCGCGACGCGCAAGACCTCGGCGATCGTGGTCTGACCCTCGGCGACTTTGTGCGCGCCGCGGATACGGAGCGGCTTCAAGCCGTCCTTCCAAGCCGCGCGGCGCAGTGCGTCACCGCCGGTGCCGCCGATCAGATGCTCGCGCAGCGCGGGCGTCATCGACAACATCTCGTACAGGCCGATGCGACCAAGGAAACCAGTGTTGCGGCATTCCAGGCAACCGACCGCGCGGTAAACCTGCTTCGGCAGCGGCGCCTTGAACGGTGCAACGAGCGCGGCCCACTCCGTGGCATCGACGGGGCCAGGTTCTTTGCAGTGCGGGCATAGCGTGCGCACGAGCCGCTGCGCGATCACTCCGCGCACCGTGGACTGCAACAGGTACGCGGGTACGCCAAGCTCCAGCAAGCGCGTAATCGCGCCGGGCGCGTCGTTGGTGTGCAGCGTCGACAGGACGAGATGGCCCGTAAGCGCGGCCTGCACCGCCATACTCGCGGTCTCTGCGTCGCGAATCTCGCCGACCATGATGACGTCCGGATCCTGTCGCAGCAGGGTGCGCACGCCGGATGCGAAGTCGAGCCCGATGGACGACTGCACCTGCATTTGATTGAACGCCGGCTCCACGAGTTCGATCGGGTCCTCGATCGTGCAGACGTTTACCTCGGGCCTCGCGACCTGCTTCAGCGTGGAGTACAGCGTGGTCGTCTTACCCGAGCCCGTCGGTCCGGTCACGAGGACGACGCCATGCGGATGCTCGACCATCACGCGCCAAGTCGCTTCGTCTTCGGCGTCGAAGCCGAGCTCCCGGAAATTCTTCAGCAGCACGACCGGATCGAAAATGCGCATGACAAGTTTTTCGCCGAACGCGGTCGGCATTGTCGACAGGCGCAGCTCGACTTCATCGCCAGAAGGCGCCCGCGTTTTCAGGCGGCCGTCCTGCGGCCGGCGCTTTTCCGCGATGTCCATGCGGCCTAGAATTTTGAGCCGCGACAAGACCGGCGCGTGTACACCAGCCGGGAGTTCGTACACCGGCTGCATGACGCCGTCGATGCGGAAGCGGATGTTCGCGTGCTCGCGGCGTGGCTCGATATGGATGTCGCTCGCGCGCTGGTCGAATGCGTACTGCAGCAACCAGTCGACAATGGAGACGACATGTTGATCGTTCGCATCGAGTTGCCCCGAGCGCCCGAGTTCGAGCATCTGCTCTAGACTCTGCAGCTTGCCGGCGCCGGTCGTGCCCTGTTCACGGCCCGCGCCAAACACGGATTTGGAAATCGAGTAGAACTCCACGAGGTAGCGTTGCAGGTCCTCGGGATTCACAAACACGCGCTTTAGCTTGCGGCCCTGCACGTGCTCGAGCTCGCGCTCCCAGCCACGCAACAGTGGCTCGCTGGTGCCGACGGTGATCTCGGTCTTCGACACCGAAAGCGGCAGCGCTGAGAAACGCGCCGCGTAGGCGTACGGCATCACTTCGGTCGTGCGGCGCACGTCGATTTTAAGCGGGTCCACGTGCTGGTACGGCAGCTCGAACCGCGACGCGAGCCAGCGCGACAGCGCTTCAGTGGTCAGCGGCTTGTTCGCGTCGCGCGCATCGAACCAGCCGCGCCCGGCAATGACCTCCACCGGGTGCCGGTCCGCGAACGCGCCACCCGCGGCGAGCTGCCGCAGCATCTTCACCTTGTCGGCCGCAAGCACGCCGTCGCCCTCAAGCCAATCAAGGACCTCGGTTAACGCAAGCTTGTGGTCGGTGACGGCGTTCAGATGACCCAGTGCCCCATGAATTCATCAACCGGCGTCATTTCGAGACGCGTCTGATCGGCGCACAGGTCGACAATCGCCTCGTACTGCTTCTCCGGCAGCCGGCGCGCGACTGCCGCCTCGAATTTCTGCTGCAGCACCGGGATGCCCTCCGCGCGGCGCTTGCGGTGGCCAATCGGGAAATCAATCGCGACGCGCTCGGTCTTGCTGCCGTCCTTGAAGAACACCTGGATTGCGTTGCCGATGTAGCGCTTAGCGGGGTCGTAGTAGTCCTTCGTGAACTGCTCGTTCTCGGACACGACCATCTTCGCGCGCAGCGCGTCCACGCGCGGATCGGATGCGACTGCGTCCTCGTAATCCTCGGCACCGAGGCGTCCGTGGATCAACGGAATCGCAATCATGTATTGGAGGCAGTGGTCGCGGTCGGCCGGGTTCGCGAGCGGGCCGGTCTTGTCGATGATGCGAACACCCGGCTCCTGCGTTTCAATCGCGATGCGCTCGATCTCGCCGAGCCGCCCCTTTACCTCGCGGTGCAGGCGCATCGCGCATTCGACCGCGGTCTGCGCGTGGAACTCGGCCGGGTACGAAATCTTGAACAGCACATTTTCCATCACGTAGCTGCCGAGCTTCTGCGGAAGCGTGAGTTTCTTGCCGCCGAACAGCACGTCCTGGAAACCCCACTTCGACGCGGACAACGCGGACGGATAACCCATCTCGCCGGTCATCGCAATCAACGCGTGGCGGACCGCGCGGCTGGTCGCGTCGCCGGCCGCCCAGCTCTTGCGCGAGCCGGTGTTCGGCGCGTGGCGGTACGTGCGAAGCGCGCCGCCGTCGATCCAGGCGTTTGATACCGCGTTGATGACTTGCTCGCGCGAGCCGCCAAGCATGCGCGTGACGACCGCCGTCGACGCAATACGCACGAGCAGCACATGATCAAGGCCGACCCGGTTAAAGCTGTTCTCGAGTGCAAGCACGCCCTGAATTTCGTGCGCCTTGACCATCGCGGTCATTACGTCGCGCATCGTGTGGCCCGCCTTGCCGGCAACGACCGCGAGACGCGACAGGTAGTCGGCGGTCGCGAGGATGCCGCCCAGATTGTCGGACGGGTGACCCCATTCGGCGGCGAGCCACGTGTCGTTGAAATCAAGCCAACGGACCATCGCGCCGATATTGAACGCAGCCTGCACGGGGTCAAGCTCGTGCGCGGTGCCCGGTACGCGTGCGCCCCCGGCGAGCGTCGCGCCCGGCACGACTGGCCCGAGCAGTTTTTTGCACGCGGGATATTCGAGCGCGAGCATGCCGCACGCGAGCGTATCCATCAGGCAATAGCGCGCAGTCCGATACGCTTCGGCGCTCGCGCCGTTGCCGTCGCAGACGTAGTCCGCGATCTCCGCCAGAAGCTTGTCGGGATCGGGGCGTTTGGCCGATTTCATGTCGTGTAAGGCCATCGTTATTTTCGAGATTTGAGTGGCTCCCAGGGTTTCGGGCCGGGACCTGTGTAGTCGGCGCCCGGGCGGATCAGACGGTTGTTCGCGCGCTGCTCCATGATGTGTGCAGACCAACCCGTCGTGCGCGAGCACACGAAGATTGGCGTGAACAGCGGCGTCGGAATACCCATGAAGTGGTAGGTGGACGCGCTATAAAAATCGGCGTTCGGGAACAACCGCTTCTCGTCCCACATGACCTTTTCAATCGCTTCGGCGACGGGGTACAGTCGCTTGTCGCCGGTTTCGTCGGACAACTGCTTCGCCCAGCGCTTGATGATGGCATTGCGCGGGTCGGAGTCACGGTACACACGGTGACCGAAGCCCATAATCAGCGCTTTCTTTTCGAGCATCTTGTTGATGCCCTTGGTGGCGGCGTCCGGCGTGCGGAATTTCTCGATTAGTTCCATCGCCGCTTCGTTCGCGCCGCCGTGCAGCGGGCCACGCAGGGTGCCGATGCCGGCCGTGATTGCGGAGTGAAAGTCGGACAGGGTCGCTGCGCATACGCGCGCCGCGAACGTCGACGCGTTGAACTCGTGCTCCGCGTACAGAATCAGCGACACATCCATGCAGCGAACGTGGGAGTCCTTCGGCTTCTTGCCGTGCAGCAGACGCAGGAAGTGCGCGGCGACCGACGTCTCGTCGCTGTCGGTGTTAATGCGCTTGCCGTCGGTATGGAAGCGATGCCAGTACAGCAGTATGCCGGGGAACGCCGCGAGAAGGCGGTCGGCGACCGTGTGCTGGTTTTTGAAATCACCCTCGGGCTCGATATTTCCGAGCAGCGAGCAGCCGGTACGCAGCACGTCCATCGGATGCGAATCGGCAGGAATCTTCTCCAAGGTGTCGCGCAGCGCCTTCGGCAGCTTGCGCATTCCGGACAGACGCTTCTGGTACGCGCGCAGTTCTTTCGCGTTCGGCAGCTTCCCGTAGTGCAGCAGGTACGCGACCTCCTCGAAGCTCGCATGCTCAGCGAGGTCGTTGATGTCATAGCCGCGATAAGTGAGGCCCGCACCCTCCTTGCCAACGGTCGCGATCGCGGTTTCGCCGGCGGTCACGCCCGCGAGCCCACCCGCTTTTTTCTTAGCTGCTTCTGCCATCTTTAATCTCCAAAGAGCTCGTCGAGCTTGCGCTCGTAGCTGTGGTAATCCAGGTGCTCGTACAGTTCGTCGCGCGTCTGCATCAATGGCACGACGTTTTTCTGCGTGCCCTCGCGGCGGACCGTTTCGTAAAAGTTCAGCGCAGCCTTGTTCATCGCGCGGTACGCGCCGCAGCAGAGGAGCTGGATGTCGACGCCGGCGCCCGCGAGTTCGTCGCGCGTGAACAGCGGCGTCTGGCCGAACTCGGTGATGTTCGCGAGGACTGGCACACCGACGGCGTCTTTGAACGCACGATACTGGTCCAGCGTCGCGACCGCTTCCGGGAAAATCATGTCCGCACCGGCCTCGACGCAGGCGGCGGCGCGTGCGACCGCGGCATCCAGACCCTCGCTGGCGAGCGCGTCGGTTCGAGCCATTACCACGAACTTGGGATCCGTCCGCGCATCAACGGCGGCTTTTACGCGGTCGACCATCTCGTCCAGCGGCACGATCGCCTTGTTGGGCCGGTGCCCGCAGCGTTTTGCAGCGACCTGGTCCTCGATGTGCAGGCCGGCGGCGCCGGCCCGTGTGAACTGGCGGACGGTGCGCGAAATGTTAAATGCTGACCCCCAACCGGTGTCCGCGTCCACGAGTAGCGGCAGGTCACACGCGTCCGTGATTCGGCGGATGTCCGTAAGAACGTCGTCCATCGTACTGATGCCGAGATCCGGCACACCGAGCGAATTGGCGGCCACCCCGCCGCCCGACAGGTAGAGCGCCCGAAATCCGGCGTTCTTGGCCATCCGCGCGGTGTACGCGTTGATTGCGCCCACGACTTGTAGCGGGCGTTCGGCATCGACGGCGGCGCGCAGGCGCGCGCCGGGGCTGGCTGGTTCGGACATTCTGATCCCTGCAAAGACGGGGGCTGGTTATTGTAGGGGTTTGAACCGCTTACGCCTAGCGGACCTTGACAATTGTCCTGCCGACGACTTTGCCAGCCATAAAATCGTCGAACGCGCTAGGAAGTTCGTCGAATGAGATCGCTTTCGACGCGATTTGGTTCAATCGCACGGGTTTGAGGTCGGTGGCGATACGCTTCCACACGGCGAGCCGGACCTTCCGCGGCGTGGCCATCGAGTTGATGCCGAGCAGGTTTACGCCGCGCAGGATGAACGGCATCACCGTGGTGTGTAGCTCATGGCTGCCGGCAAGCCCGATACTTGCGATGTTGCCCCACCAGCCGGTCGTGCGCGTGAGCCACGTCAGCATCTCGCCGCCCACATTGTCGATGGCGCCGGCCCACTGAATGCTCTCCAGCGGGCGCTGTCCATAATCGATTTCGCTGCGCAGCAGCACCGACGCGGCGCCGAGCTTCTTGAGGTAGGGGGCCTGATCGGCCTTGCCGGTGACCGCGACGACCTCGTAACCACGACCGGCCAGCATGTTCACGGCAAGGCTGCCAACGCCCCCCGTCGCCCCCGTCACGACGACGGGGCCGCCTTCGGGTTTCTGGCCGTTGTGTTCCATCCGGTGGATGGCGAGCGCCGCGGTGAAGCCCGCCGTGCCGATCGCCATCGCGCGTTTTGGGTCCAGGCCGTCCGGAATCGGGATGACCCAGTCGCCGTCAACACGTGCAACTTCCGCATAGCCGCCGTCGACCTCCTCGCCGAGCCCGCAGCCCGTGACGAGCACCCGGTCGCCCTTCTCGTAGCGTCGGTCGGCCGACGACTCGACGACGCCCGCGAGGTCCAGACCGCCAACCAGCGGGAAGCGTCGCAGGATCTTGCCCTTGCCGGTCGCGGCGAGTGCGTCTTTATAGTTGATGCTCGAGTACTGGACCCGAATGACGACTTTGCCCGGCGACAGGTCCGCCACGTGCAGCTGCTCGAATGCGGCGACAATCCGCCCGTCGCGCTTGTCAATTCTGAACGCCTTGAACGATTTCTCACGCACGGCTGGTCGCCACCTTGTTCTTACCCGCGCGTTTACCGCGGTACATCGCATCGTCAGCAGCGCGAACGACATCATCAACGGCCGAGCCGGGCCAATACTGCGCGACGCCCGCGGTCAGCGTCAGCGTGTGACCGGTCCCGTCGATTTCGATCGGCTCGGCAGGGAAGGTCTCGATGATCTTTCGGGCAAGCACGCCGCCGCCCTGCTCGCTCGTTTCTGGCAGCAGCAACAGCAGCTCGTCGCCGCCCCAGCGCGCGAGCGTGTCCTGACGGCGCAGCGAGCGCTCGATGCGGCGCGCCACCTCGATGAGCAACTGGTCCCCGACCGCGTGCCCATGCGTGTCGTTGACGACCTTGAAGCCATCGACGTCGATGAGTACGACCGAGAACGGCCGGCCGCTGCGGCGGGTGCGGCGGATTTCGTACTCGACGCGTTCGCGCGCTTCGCGCCGGTTCGCGAGACCCGTCAGTTCATCGGTGCGCGCTGCGCGCTCCATCTCCTGAGCATGACGGCGCGCCATTCGGTGCCATTTGACCATCGCCGCGAGCAACGCCAGCAACAGCACGACCACCACTGTCCCGGCAATCAGCATCACGCGCTGCCGCTCGAGCTGCATCGTGGTCAGGGTGCCCTCGAATTCGAGTTCGTCGATTTGCCGGCGCTGCTGCTCCGTGTCGTAGCGTGCCTGTATTTCTGCGATGCGCGCCTGCGTGTCGGCCGCCGCAATCTCCGCGCGAATATCGGCGATTTCATGATGCCGCGCGAGCGCCGCTTCGATATCACCGCGCGCCTCATCAAGCTCCGCCCACGGCTCGTGGACGGTCAATGCGAGGCGGTGATTGCCATCAGGCAACAACGCATGCGCCTCGGCGAACCGTGCATCGGCTTCCTCATAGCGGCCGAGCGCCGTCAGCGACGCGCCCATCGAGACGAGGGAATTGATCATCCCGTGTGCATCGCCGATCTCGCGCCGCGCCGCGAGCGACTGCTCGTGGTATTCGAGGGCTGCCGCGGGCTCGTCGAGCCGGTCATGCGCGAGTCCGACATTGCTCGCCGCGTACGCGACACCGCGTGCATTGCCGAGTTCGGTGAACAGCGCGAGCGCCCGCTCGTTGTAGTCGA
>CAYXYM010000272.1:0-10594 GCA_964469285.1 uncultured Gammaproteobacteria bacterium
GTCCTCTACTGGTTCGTGAACAACCTGATTTCGCTGAGCCAGCAGGCGTATATCACCAAGAAAATCGAGGCCGGCGCCAAAGACTGATTGGCTGCTGTGGCTTGATGTAACAGGTGGGAGCGACGCTCCGCGTCGCGATGGTCGGGCCACCTGCGCGAACACGGCGACGGGCACCTCGCGAGGCGAGATTGAAGTCGATTTGTGACTTCACACGAGCGGAGCGAGCTCTGTGCCCGTCGCCGAAGATTGAAAGGTTAGTGGCCTGACTTATCGCTAGAATCCAAGTATGAGTCCGTCCGACACCATCGCCGCGATCGCCACGCCGCCCGGGCGCGGCGGCATCGGCATCATTCGCGTATCCGGGGCGCGTGTTCCCGACATCGCGCGCGCGTTGCTCGGCGAATTGCCGGACGCGCGACATGCCACGCACGCGCTGTTTCGTGACGCCGACGGCGCGACGCTTGACGACGGTCTCGCGCTGTATTTCCCCGACCAAAACTCGTTCACCGGCGAACCCGTACTCGAGCTGCATGGCCACGGCGGACCCGCCGTGCTCGACCGCATGCTTGCACACGTGCTGTCGCTCGGTGCCCGCGCCGCGCGCGCGGGCGAGTTCTCGGAGCGCGCGTTCCTGAACGGCAAGCTGGACCTCGCGCAAGCCGAAGCGATCGCTGACCTTATCGACAGCGCGTCCGACGAGGCCGTGCGCGCGGCGCTGCGCTCGCTGTCGGGCGAGTTTTCGACGCTTGTGCACGCGGTTGTCGACGGCGTGACCGAGGTGCGCGCCTTCGTCGAAGCCGCCATCGACTTCCCTGACGAGGAAGCCGACTTTTTTGCCGACGGCGAGGTTGCGAGCCGGGTCCGGTCGTTGATCGCCCAGGTGGATGCCTTGCTCGTGGAAGCGCGGCAGGGTGCGCTGCTGCGAGACGGCCTCGTCGTGGTCATCGCGGGCGCGCCGAACGCCGGCAAGTCGAGCCTGCTGAACCGGCTCGCCGGCCACGATGCGGCAATCGTGACGCCGACGCCGGGCACGACGCGCGATGTGTTGCGCGAGGACATCGTTATCAGCGGCATGCCGGTGCGCATCATCGACACCGCAGGCCTGCGCGAAGCCGCGGACGCGATTGAGCAGGAGGGCGTGCGGCGCGCCCGGGATGAGATTTCGCACGCGGACCGCGTGCTGCAGGTCGTGGACGCAAGCGACAAAGCGCCTACGCCTGTGCTGGACGCGGCGCTCGTCGGACGCCCGGTCACGATCGTTCGCAATAAGATTGACCTTACGGGCGAGCCCGCAGGATGCGACGGCGACACCGCGCGCGTGTCGGCCAAAACCGGCGCCGGGCTCGATGCGCTGCGCGCGCACCTGAAATCCGTCGCGGGCTGGCGCGAAGGCGGCGGCACGTTCAGCGCACGCCGCCGACACCTCGACGCGTTGGCACGCGCGCGCCGTCACCTGGTCGAGGGCCTGGAGGCACTGGAAACCCGCCACGCGGGCGAACTGCTCGCGGAGGAGCTGCGCCTTGCGCAGCATGCGTTGGGCGAAATCACGGGCACCGTCACGACCGAGGACTTGCTCGGCAAGATCTTTTCGAGCTTTTGCATCGGTAAATAGCGCTATACTCGGTCCTTAAGCCCGTCGAACGACCGAGGTGTAAACCATGGCATCGCGCGCCTCACTCGCTTTACTCCACCAGGTGGCCCCGGAAGGGCTCGTCGTGACCCGCAAGCACTTGCTGGCCGCGGGGCTGACCGGCGCCGCGCTCGACCGGTATGTGAAATCCGGCTGGCTGCACCTGGTCGGCCGGGGCGCGTACCTGCGCGGACCCGACCAGGCACTCGCGCGGCCGATGCGCTGGCAGCAGTTGGTGATCTCGTTGCAGCGCGCGGGCCTGCCCCTGCACGTCGGCGGCCCGACAGCGCTCGCGCTGCACGGCTGGACGTCCTCTGACGCGCGCACCGTCGAGTTGTTCGGCCGCGCGAAGCTGCCGGCCTGGATGGCGCAGGCGAAGCTGCGTGAAGCGGTGCGCGTTCATCGCTTTGAATTGCTGCCGCCACGCGTGCGGGCGGGCGTTGTGCCTGTCCAGTGGGGCCCGTGGGATTGGTCAATGTGGATCGCGTCGTCGGAGCGCGCGCTGCTCGAATCCGTCGCCCTGTTGCCCGATGCGCTTTCCTTCCAGGCTGTCGACACCTTGTTCGCCGCCGCACACTCGCTCGATGTGCCCGCGCTGACCCAGTTGTTGGGCTGGTCGCGGCACGTCCAGGTGAATCGCTTGTTCCTATGGTTCGCGGATCGGCACGCACACCCATGGAACGCCGAAATCGACCGTACCCGTGTGTTTGTGGGGTCAGGCAAGCGGCAGGTGGTCGTGGGCGGCAAGCTCGATGCGCGATATCAAATTACCGTGCCCGCCGACTTGCTTTCACCGGCCTAGGGTCGCAGATTGGGGGAATGAGTCTGTCGCTTCCTGAGTTGGTCGCTGTCGGTGATGTCACGCGCCCGACGCTGCGCCTCTTGTCCTACAACATCCAGGTCGGTATCGAGACGCGTGGGCGCGCCGAATACCTCACGCATGGCTGGAAGCACTTCCTGCACCACGCCGGCCGTAACCGCAACCTGGATCGAATTGCAGCAGTGCTTGCTGGGCACGACATCGTTGGGCTGCAGGAAACCGACGCGGGCAGTCGGCGGTCCGGTTATGTGAATCTCACCGAATACCTCGCACGCAAAGCCGACTTCCCGTATTGGCACCACAAGGTAAACCGCCGCTTCGGTTCGTTCGCGCAGCACGCACATGGATTGTTGAGCCGACTCACCCCCCGGAACGTCGAGGAGTATCCGCTGCCCGGCCTGATTCCCGGTCGCGCGGTCATGGTTGCGCGTTTTGGCGCTGGTGACGACACGCTCGCGATTTTTCACGTGCACCTTGCGCTGACGCAGCGCGCGCGGCGCAGCCAGTTTTCATTCCTCGCCGAGATGATGCAGGACCATCGGCACGCCGTGTTGATGGGGGATTTCAATTCGCGCCCGGGCAGCCCGGAAATGAACGAGTTGTTCCGGCGTACCGGACTCCGCGAACCCGACGAAGTGCTGCACACGTTTCCGAGCTGGCGCCCGGAGCACGACATCGACCACGTGCTGGTAACGCCGAGCATCGACGTCGTCGGCGCAAAAGTACTGCCGCATGCGTTTTCCGACCATCTACCGCTGAGCGTGGAAATCGCGCTGCCGTCAGGCTTCAAGGTCCGCTAGACGGGGATTACCATTGGCGTTGCATCGGGCTCGGGCGGCGCGATCGCGACGCGGTTGCGCCCCGCGTGCTTCGCCGCGTACAGCGCTTTGTCCACGCGTTCGAGAATGCTGCGGATTGACTCATCGCTGCGGTACTGAGCCACGCCGACAGAGACCGTGATGTTTATTTCACCCACGCCGGTCTGGAACGGCTTCGATGCTGCGCATTCGCGGATGCGGTCGGCCACCAGACGCGCGCCGGCGAGTCCGGTGTCGGGCAGGATGACGATGAACTCCTCGCCGCCGAATCGGCCGATCGTATCGGCCTCGGTGAGGTCGCGGCCCGCCCCGACAAGATCGATGTCCCGAACCTCGTTGATAATCCGTTGCACGAACGCTTTCAGCAGTTCGTCACCCGCAGGATGGCCGTACGTGTCGTTGACCGCTTTGAAGCGGTCGAGGTCGAGCAGGATGACGGCAAACGGGGTGCCGTGACGCGCGAAGCGCTGCTGCTCCCGTGCAAGCGACCCCATCACGAAGCGTCGGTTGTACAGCCCGGTGAGGTCGTCGTGCGCGGCGAGCTCCTCGACGAGCGCCAGCGCGTTTTTCAGCTCCTCGTGGCGTTTATGCAGGCGCTCGCGCAAGCGGCCCACATAGCTGCCGAAGAACGACACCCAGAACAACATCGCGAGCAGCAACACGCCCTGCATCAGCTCGAACCGGATGAGCGCAGCCGACGGAACCTCAGGCAGCGTGGCGTAGACCATGGCCGCGTAACCAATCATCGAATACACGACACAGAGGAGGTAGCGCATCGCCCGCTGATTGAAGATGCCGAACAGGAAAATCACGATGAAGGCTGAGAAGCTTAACGCGCGCGCGTCGGGCAGGCCGCCCGCCGTGATGATCGCCCAGTTCAGCGCGACGAGAATCATCGGCGTCGTGAGGCTCGGGTCGGTGAACCGCTCGTTCACTCCTGTCAGGAAGAGCGCGAGAAACATCAGGTTTGCGACCAGCATACCGACGAGCAACCACCAGAGCGGCATCTCGAAGCCGCCAATCTCGAAGTTGAAAAGGTCCAGCGCGTCGACATACAACATGAAGCCGGCCCAGATGCCGTAGGTGATTAAGGAGAGCCCGAACCGGCGAAGCCTGAGGCCCTGCTTAGCCACATTGTCCATCAGCCGAGAACCGCTTCGCGCTTGTACAGGCGCGCCGCGAGCGCGCCGAGGCCGAAGCCGTAAAGCAGCGTTGTGGCCCACGAGAGCGCGACCTGCACGAGGTCAAGCACCTCGCCCCGGATGACCTGATTTACGAGGGCGCCCTGACTCAGGCTGGGCACGAGCATCATCCAGGTCGCGGATTGGAACGGCAAAATCAGAATCACGAAAGTCGGAATCATCGGCACGAACAGCACCACCGACAACCAGGTCTGCGCCTCCTTGAAGCTGCGTGTGAATGCCGCGACCACCGTGAGCAATGCGGCGCCAAATAGCGCGAACGGCAGGTTGACCAGGAATATCTGCACCGCCATCCACGGGGTGAAATTGATGATCATCCCGACGCGGTCGAGGGGTACGAGCGGGATCACGATGTAGAACGCGACAAGCGCGAGTATCAGCGCGAGCACGGAGAACGCGAACGTTGCAGCGAGCTTGCCGCCGAGTAGCGCCTCCCGCGTCAGCGGCGTGGTGAGCAGCGCTTCGAGCGAACCGCGTTCGCGCTCGCCAGCGGTCGTGTCGATCGCGAGATAGAAGCCACCCATCAACATCGAAATCACAATCAGGTAAGGGAGCATGCCGAGAATCAGCGATGCGCGCGCCTCCGGCGACGCGAGGTCGTCGGTCTCAATCGCCACCGCGTTCACGACCGCCGGGCTGACACCGCGCGCGATTAAGCGCAGCCGGCCGATGGTCTCGCCGTAGGCATTCAACAGGCCGCGCGCACGGCTGATGTTTGCCTGCGCCTTGCGATTCGAGCGATCCACCATCATGCGCACACTCGCCGGCGTGCCCGCGCGGAACTGCTCGTCGTACGATGGAGGGATGATCAACACCACATGGTGGTCCCCGTCGCGGACGGCTTGCTCAGGGTCAGTGGGCGCGTCGAGGATGATGACGTCGCGCTGTTCCAGCCACGCAACCAGGTTCGGCGCGTGTTCGCTGCCGATGACCGGCAGCTCGAGCGGTTTCTCAAGCTGCCCGGCCGTAATCGAGACCACCGCTGTCATCGCCACCGCAAAAATCGCGGGGCCGAGGATGGGGCCCATCAGCAACGACGACATGACCGCGCGTCGATCGCGCAGGTTGTCGATCGACTCCTTAAGGAAGACTGTCCACGCGCCGCGCATCATGATGCCTGCTCCGCAGACATGATTGCGCGCACGAACACTTCCTCGAGGTCGTTCTCGTCCGCGCGCTCCCGCAATTCAGCAGGCGAACCCTGCGCGACAACGCGACCGTGCGCGATGATGACGATGTCATCGCACAACGCGCTGACCTCCTGCATCACGTGGCTCGAGAACAGGATGCACCGGCCCTCGGCCTTCAGCTTCCGGATGAGCGCGCGCAGCGCGCGCGTGGCCATTACGTCGAGGCCATTGGTCGGTTCGTCGAGGACCACGTTGCGCGGGTCGTGCACCATCGCGCGGGCCAGCGCCACCTTGATGCGTTGACCTTGCGAGAAGCCTTTTGCGCGACGGTCAGCGAACTCGTCGATTTCGAGCATGTCCACCAGCAGGTCAACGCGCTCGGCAAGGTCCGGCCCGCGCATGCCGTTCAGCCGACCGTAGTACGCGATGTTCTCGCGCGCCGTGAGCCGCGGGTACAGGCCGGTGCCGTGCGGCAGGACGCCCATCGCGCGCCGCGCTTCGAGAGGCGCGTTGCGCACGTCGTGGCCATCCACGAACGCGGTGCCGCGATCCGGCTGTAACACCGTGTAAAGCATGCGTAGCGTCGTGGACTTGCCCGCGCCGTTCGGCCCGAGCAATCCGGTGATGCGCCCGTCGGGGGCCGTGAAGCTCACGCTGTCGACCGCGCGAACATCGCCGAAGGATTTGCCGATGTCGTCGATGCGGATCATGGGTTCGGCCCAGTGAAGCGCAGGAAAAACGGGGACGGCCGCAGGTGCGCGACGCACTCGGCGTCGATGGCGGTGGGGTCCGCGGCCTCGACGAATTCCGCCATGAGCCGCGGGACACAGCCGCGCAGCGACAGGCCGTGGCCTTGGCCGGGCCCGACGATGTGTTTTGCACTTGATAGCGTTTCGATGACGTGCTCGCCGTTCGAGGGCGGCGTCACCGGGTCCGCTTCGCCGGACAGAACCAGGGTCGGAATGTCGCTCGTCCACGGCTGCTTGAAGTCGTCGTCGATGATGCCACGCGGCCAGAGTTCACAGGCTTCGACGAGGTACTCGAGCGTATTGGCGCCGAGGTAGGTCTCGCCGAGCCGCGCGCGCATCGCATCGCCGTCGTCGATGAACGGCAGGTCTTCGGTGCAGACGATCGCGTTGTGCATACCGGTCGCAATCGAATCGCCGAGCTCCTGCAGCACGAGAAGGGTCTGCGCGGCGAGGGGCGCAAAGTCGCCGGTGCTCGCGGCGTGGTCGATCAGGAGCGGCAACAGCGCGACCGTTTCCGGCGCGTAACTGAACATGCGCACGATGCCGCTGAAGTACTCCTCGGTGAACACCGACTCGGTGAGTTCCGCAGTCACGGGGTCGGCGAGCACGAGTTGAACCGGCGCGTCGCGTAATTGCCGCTGGATGCGCGCGAAGCTGTCGCGCAGCGTCGGGAATCGCTCCGCACACGCGGGGTTCGCCGCACAGCGGTCGAAGAGCATCTCCAGCGCGCGCTGTGCGTCGAGCGAAATGTCCGGTCCCAGCGCGAGGTCCATCGGCACAACGCCGTCGAGAATCACGCTGCGGGTGCGGTCGGGAAAGCGACGCGCGTAGGCTTGCGCGACGCGCGTGCCATAAGAGATCCCGTACAGGTTCACGTGTTCGTACCCGAGCGCGACTCGTACCGCATCGAGGTCGCGCACCGCGACGCTCGTGGTGTAGTAGCGCGGATCGCCGGGCAACGCCGCAAGGCAATCGGCGAGCCAGGCGCGCCGTTGGTCCGGCGATGCGTTCAACTCATTGAAGTCGTCGGGCGTCGTGCAGCGCAATGCATTAGAGGCGCCCGTACCGCGCTGGTCGACCAGCACGATGTCGCGCGAGCGGTTGATGCGCGAGAACGCGGGACCAACGCTAACGTAGCTGTCGAGCGCCGATTGCCCCGGGCCGCCCGTGATGAAGACCAGCGGGTCTGGCGCACTCGCGCGCGAGGTCGCGGGCAGCACGGCGATCGAGAGTTGGATCGACGGGCCGTCCGGGTCGTCGGGATTCTCAGGCACGGCAAGCTCGGTGCACTTGGCCGCGATGCGAAGCGGGAATTGTGGTACCGCGAGATGGCAGGACTCGAGCGCCACGAGCGCCGGCGGCGCAACAGCGGGACTTGCATGCAGACCCTGCGGAATGAGCGGTGCAAGGACGAGCAGCAGCGTGAGCAGTCGGCGGTTCATCGGTACAGTGAAACGACCCCGGTCGGATTGACTGCGATGGTATCATCCACCGGTGCATTTTCCCGAACAATTCGACGTTATCGTCGTCGGCGGCGGGCACGCCGGGACCGAGGCTGCGCTGGCGTCTGCGCGCACCGGCGCACGCACGCTATTGCTCACGCATTCAATTGAAACGCTCGGTCAGATGAGCTGCAATCCGGCCATCGGCGGCATCGGCAAGGGACACCTCGTCAAGGAAATCGATGCGCTTGGCGGGGTGATGGCGCGCGCCGCGGACCATGCGGGAATCCATTTCCGGCGCCTCAACGCGAGTAAGGGTCCGGCGGTGCGTGCAACGCGCGCGCAGGCGGATCGACAGCTGTATCGCCGGTTCATCCGCGCCGAGCTCGAGCGCCAGCCGAACCTGACGCTGTTCCAGCAGGCCGTCGACGACCTTGTCGTCGATGGTGAACGCGTCAGCGGCGTCGTCACGGCGATGGGACTCGAATTCCGCGCGTCTGCAGTCGTGCTGACCGTCGGCACTTTCCTCGGCGGACGAATGCATGTCGGCGAGCGCAATGCGCCCGGCGGCCGCGCGGGCGATCCACCGTCGAACGGCCTCGCCGCTCGCCTGCGCGAGTTGCCGTTCGCGGTTGGCCGTCTGAAAACGGGAACGCCGCCGCGCATCGATGGACGCACCATAGATTACGCGCGCCTGGTCGAGCAGCCCGGCGACGATCCGCGCCCCGTGTTCAGCTATATGGGCAGCCCGGCCGACCACCCGGCGCAGGTGTCATGCTGGATCGCCCACACCACGCCGCAAACCCACGACATCATTCGCGCGGCGCTCGACCGGTCGCCGATGTTCACCGGCGCGATTGAGGGCACCGGCCCGCGTTATTGCCCGTCCGTTGAAGACAAGGTCGTGCGCTTTGCAGACAAGGCCTCGCACCAGGTCTTCGTCGAGCCCGAGGGCCTCGGCGTCAACGAGGTCTATCCAAACGGGATTTCGACGAGCCTGCCGTTCGACGTGCAACTCGCGTTCTTGCGCAGCATTCCTGGGCTCGAGCGTGCGCACCTGACGCGCCCGGGCTACGCGATCGAGTACGACTATTTCGATCCGCGCGGTCTGAAGCCCACGCTTGAAACGCGCGCCGTGGCCGGGCTGTATTTCGCGGGCCAGATCAACGGGACGACCGGCTACGAGGAGGCCGCCGCTCAGGGCCTGCTCGCCGGCGTGAACGCCGCGCGTGCAACCCGCGGGGCTGAGCCGTGGTCGCCGCGCCGCGACGAGGCTTACATCGGCGTACTCGTCGACGACCTCGTCACGCGCGGCACGCTGGAGCCGTACCGCATGTTCACCAGCCGCGCGGAATATCGCCTGACCCTGCGCGAAGACAACGCGGACCTTCGCCTGACGCCGGTCGGGCGCGCGCTCGGCCTCGTGGACGATCGGCGTTGGGCGGCCTTCGAACGCAAACGCGACGCAGTCACTGCCGAGCAGGCCCGGCTCGACGCGCTTCGGATGGACGGGCAGCGCGCCATTGAGCTGCTGCGGCGCCCGGACGTCGACTACGCGGCGCTGATGGCGCGCGGCGCGGGGCCCGGCGTGGACGACCCGGCCGTCGCCGAGCAGGTGGAAATCCAGGCGCGGTATGCGGGCTACATTGCGCGCCAGCACGACCAGGTCGAGCGCGCGCGCGACCACGAGTCGCGTGCGCTGCCGGAATCCATCGACTATTCGTCGGTGCGGGGGCTGTCCGCCGAAGTTCGGCAAAAGCTCGAGCAGTACCGGCCGGCAACGCTTGGCCAGGCGGCGCGCATCGCCGGCGTGACGCCGGCCGCGATTTCGTTGTTGATGGTGCACCTGAAGAAATCCGCATGAGCGCCCTGCGCGCGGCCGCTGCGGCGCTGCTCGTGGCCCTGCTCGTTTTCGCTGGCTGCGCAGAACGCGACGATGCCGCCACCCCCGCCGCCGACACGACCACGCTGCATCGCGGCAACGGGCTCGAGCCGGAATCGCTGGACCCGCACCGCGCGCGTGGCGTGGAAACCTTCAGCATTCTGCGCGACCTATACGAGGGACTCGTCGCCGAGGCTGCGGACGGAACGCTGATTCCCGGGGTCGCGAAATCGTGGCGGGTCTCCGACGACGGCCTGGTCTGGACATTTGCGCTGCGCGGCGACGCGCGCTGGTCGAACGGCGACCCGGTGACCGCGCACGATTTTGAATGGTCGTTGCGCCGCGCGGTCGACCCCGCGACGGGGTCGGGCTATGCGCCGATGCTCGCGGTCATCGCAGACATCCAGGTGCCCGACGCACAGTCACTCGAACTCACGCTGACCGGGCCGACGCCGTACCTGCCCGGCTTGCTCGCGCAACCGATCGCGTTCCCCGTGCATCGCGCAACCGTCGAAGCGCACGACACGCGCTTCACGCGGCCAGCGCACAGCGTCACGAACGGCGCGTTCCGGCTCGCCGAGTGGGTGTCGCAGTCGCACCTGCGCATCGAGCGCAACACCTATTATTGGAACGACGGCGCGACGCGGCTCGACGCAGTCGTCTACCACCCGGTTGAGTCCGAGGCGACCGAACTCGCCCGATACCGCGCGGGCGAGCTTCACCTGACGCGCACGTTCCCCGCACAGCAGTACGAGTGGCTGGTGCGCAATCTGGGCGACGAAGTGCGCACTGCCCCGTATCTGAGCACTTATTTCTATGGCCTGAACCTCACGCAAGAACCGTTCGCAGACAAGCTCGAATTGCGGGCCGCGCTGTCGATGGCGATCGACCGCGAGGTGATTGCAAATCAGGTGATGGGCG